>JAHIOM010000024.1 GCA_018895235.1 Patescibacteria group bacterium
TAGAGTTAGTTAAAAAATATGATGGAAAATGCGCTTCCAAATATATTAAAGACTTCTGTGATTATATAGATATTACAGTAGATGAATTTTGGCGAGTGGCTAACTCTTCCCACGGTCCAATGTGGGAAAATAAAAATGGCGCTTGGATTCTAAAAGATCCAATTTGGGAACAATAATTTTAAAAATTATGTCAAAGCTTGCTTTATTGGGCGGTAAACCCATATTAAAAAAACCGTTGCCGTCTTATAACTCTATTAATAAAGAAGAAGAATTGGCTGTAGCGAAAGTAATGAAAGAAAAAAAGCTTTCCGATTTTGTTGCAAGAGCTGGAGAATACTTCTTGGGCGGCAAATATGTGAAAGAACTGGAGAAAAGGTTTCGCAATTATTTTAAGGTTAAATATGCGGTTAGTTTCAATTCAGCCTCTACTGCCTTGCAGGCAGCGGTAGGGGCTTTGGGAGTGGGGCCCGGAGATCAGGTTATTACATCTCCATTCACAATGTCTGCCACAGCCTCAGCTATTCTTTTTAATAATGCCTTACCTGTCTTTGCCGATATTAACGAAAACAGCTTTTGTTTAGAAGCCGAAAGCATAAAAAAAAATATTACTCCAAAAACAAAAGCATTATTAGTTGTTAACTTATGTGGAGGGACCCCTGATTACGATAGTATTTTAAGAATTGCCCAAAAAAACAATTTAAAAATTATTGAAGATAATTCACAATCGCCCGGCGCAGCCTATAAAGGAAAATGCGCCGGCACAATTGGCGATATGGGAGTATTTAGCTTCAATTTCCATAAAACAATTCAATGCGGAGAGGGCGGCATTTTAGTGACCAATAACAAAAAATATGCATTCAGGGCCCAGCTTATTAGAAACCACGGCGAGGTAGTGATGGATGATCTATTTAATACAGGAAGAATATATGAGCCGATTTTAGGAAATAACTTCCGTTTGACTGAATTGCAGGCGGCGATAGCTATTGAACAACTTAAAAAACTTAAGAAACTAAATCAACAGAGGATAGTTTTAGCTGATTATTTGACGGAAAAACTAAAAGAATTCCTCTGGTTAGTTGCTCCGCAAGTCGATAAAAAAAGTGTCCATGTTTATTATGTCTATCCCTTTAGATTTTTAGGAAAGGGAATCGGCATTAAAAGAGAGACGTTTGCTAAGGCAATGGGAGCAGAGGGATTCTATATTCACCAAGGATATCAAAAACCGCTTTATCTAATTCCTATTTACCAAAAAAAAGAAATCTATCCCCATTCTAAATTCCCCTTTATTTCAAAAGATTATCCTCAAAAAGTCGTTTACAAAAAGGGCATTTGTCCCGTAGCAGAAAGAATGTATGAAAAGGAGTATTTAAGCACCGCGATTTGTCAACCACCGAAAACGAAAAAAGAGATTGATTTATTTGTAAAAGCGATAGAAAAAATTGAAGAAAATATTGAAGACTTAAGAGAATATGAAAGGAAAATGTAAAATTATTTTTGTAGTAGAACAACAGGGAGGATTTGATATATTCTCGCCCGTGATAAGTGGTATCAAAAAAGACAAAAAGTTTTTATATATTTTGTTTTCTGATAATCAACGTATTTACGATCAAGCAAGAGAACAAAAAATTAAATACTCCAGATTAGTTGGTCCCTCAATTTCAAAACTTAAAGAAATTATTCAAAAAGAAAATCCAGACATAGTTTTTACCGATACAAGCGAGAAAGAATTTGGTTTATCTATTGATAAAAAATTTATTAATATTGCAAAAGAATTAAGAAAACCGACAATAAGCATAGTTGATTCTTGGATGAGTTACAGAGAAAGATTCGGAAAAAAATTAGAATATCTTCCCAATAAAATTTTTGTAATAGATGAAAAAATGGAAGATGATTTACATAAAATAGGTATCCCAAAAGATAAAGTTGAAATTACCGGTAGTCCCCGTTTCGATAAATTTTCAGAAATAAAAAACACAAAGAAAACCAAAAATCTAATAATATTCAATTCTCAGCCGATTCCCAAAAAAGAAAAATTAAACGAGGTTAAAATTTTTAGAGACATCGTAAAAGCTTTGGAAAAAATCCATCCTAAAAAAAAAATTATTATCACGTTTCATCCCACAAGAGAAATAGACAAAAAAGATCGAAACAAATACGACAATATTATTGAAAATTCTCAGTTAACAATTACAAAAGCAGGGAAGGATGAAGAAACAGATAAGTTAAATAGAAAAGCAGAGTTAGTTATGGGGATACATTCAATTGCTCTTTTTGATGCGTCCCTTATTAAAAAAAGAGTATTAAGTTATCAGCCGGGTAAAAATATTAAAGATGACAAATTACAGAGTAATAAATATGGTTGGTCTGTTCCGGTTTATAAAAAAGAAAACCTTGTAAAAAAGATTAAGAGTCTTTATGCAAAAAAAGTTCCTGTAGGAAAAAAACAACGGTCAAAATATATCCTTAATAATTCAACCCAGAAAGTTATAAAAAAGTTATAAATTTATGGTCCATAAATATAACGCTAAAAAAACCCAAAAGTATTTTGATAGTCTAGCCGGAGATTATTTTTCAGCCTACGCTCCCAGAGACGAAATTCTTCTTAAATTAATTTTGCCAAAATACAAAGAAAAAAATAGCGGTAAAATTACGGCTTTAGATTTTGGTTGCGGTGGCGGGGCTCTGCTGCTAAAAATGTTGGAGCGAGGTATAAAGGCCAAAGGGATTGAAAAACACGATGAATTGTACCAATTAGCTCAAAAACGCCTGGGAGAGTCCGGTTTTGATAAAGCGAACGTTATTAAAGGAAGTATTAAAGAGTTGAATAGTTTACCAAAGAATTCTTTTGATTTTATTATATTAATGGGGGTATTACAGTATTTACCTCCGCACCAAAGAAGCCAGCTGTATGTAAAAATTCATCGCTTACTAAAACCTAAAGGTCATATAATAAGTACCTTCCAGAACGCTTTTTTCGATCTATTCACTTTTAATAAATATACCGTTGATCTTTTTCAAGAGAAGTTTTTCAAGCCGTTGGGATTGGATAAATTATTGGGCCAGGGAATAACTAAAGATTTGAAAAGTTTAATGACCCATCCGGACAAACCTGATTATTCGGCCAGTACCGCCAGGGATAATATTTATGTTGAAACAACCAATCCTTTGACGATTGGCGAGGAGCTCGCAAGCTATAAATTCAAGTTATTACAAAAATATTTTTATAACTTTTTCCCGCTACCCCGATTAATAGAGAATAAATATAAAGGTCAATTAGATAAATTTAAAAAACAATTTGAAGTTACTAGATCAAAAGAATGGTATGGCCATTTTATGGCTAATGCTTTCGTGGTTGATTGCGTTAAAGAAAATTAAATGAAAAACTATAAAGCAACAGTTATTGGTTGTGGTAGAATCGGGGCCGAGGAATGGCGTTATCAGAAAAATATAAAGCCAGCTACCCACGCCGCTGCTTATTGGAATCACCCGAAAATTGAATTAGCCGGACTTTGCGATATTGATTCCAGAAAATTAAAAAAGACAAAGAAATTTTTTCCCGGAGTACCTTTATATTCTTCAGCAAGAAAGATGTTAAAAGAAATAGAACCCGATATTGTTTCGGTGGCAACCCATCCTGACACCCATTTTAAATTTGTTAAAATGGCCGCTGAATCTGGAGTAAAAGCAATAATCTGCGAGAAGCCGATGTCAGATTCTTTTATAAAGGCGGAGTCAATGGTTAAAATCTGTGAAGAAAAAAAATGCCTTTTATTTATCAGTCATCTGAGACACTTTGACCCCTTGATAAGAAAGTGGCAGGAAAAAGTTAAAAAGGGGCTTTTGGGTAAAATTTCGCAGGTTAATTGCTTTTATCATAACGGTTTTTTTAACAACGCAACGCATACAGTAGATCTTTTAAGGTGGTTTTTAGGAGAAGTAGGAGTGGTTAGCGGATTTTATAATCTAGAAACTTCTAATCTCGAAAAAGACAAAAATATAGACGCGATTGTCTGCTTTAAAAATAAAAGCAATGCGATTTTACATTCATTGCCCCAGAAAAGAGGTTTTACCGAATGGTTTTTTTACGGCGAAAAAGGCGAATTGGCGATCAAAAAACTGGGAATGGAAATAAGTTACAAGAATTTAAAAATAGGAAAGCCGAGAAGTCTAATGGCCCCAATGGTTTCCCATATTGTTTCTTGTCTGGAAGGAAAAGAAAAACCACTAAGCACTGACCAGGACGGCTTGGCTGTTCTAAAAATTCTATTTGCCCTGGAAAAGAGCGCGGAAAATAATGGGAAAGTTATAACAATAGCATAACAATTAATTTAAAATGTATTCATATTTAAAATTTGCAAAACAAACCATTCTCATCAGCGTGCTTAATGTATTGGGAATGATACAGGGTTTAGTTTTTTTGCCAATTATTACAAAAATTCTTGGCGCAGAAAGTTATGGCATTTGGACCCAATTAAGGATTACGATAAGCTTGTTGGTTCCCTTTACTTTTTTTGGTTTATGCGAGTCTTTAAGGAGGTTTTTGCCTGGCGAAAAAGATGGAAAAAAAATTCAGGAAGGAGTTTATTCTTCACTGGTTCTCGTCTCGGGCGTTACTTTGATCATGGCTATATCAATAATAATATTTTCAGGACCAGTTGCTGCTTTTTTTCGATTTGACCCGATATTTATTAAGCTCCTTTCTTTAATAATTATTTTTGAATCTTTAAGTACAGTTCTTTTAACTATAGTCCTCTCTAGAAGAGAAATAGAGAAATATTTTTGGTTTGCAGTTTCAAAAATGTTTGGGGAAACCGGGTTAATTATTGGAGCAATTCTTTTCGGCTACGGGTTATACGGCGTGGTTTTTTCTTTTCTAATCATCCGAATAGTAATTTTTTTAATTTTATTTGGTTACATTATTAAGAAAATAGGTATAAGAATTCCCAATTTTTCATTAATAAGAAATTATTTACGTTTTGGCCTACCTACAATAGCCGACGGTATCTCTTATTGGGTAATTACCTCGGTTGACCGATATATTATTGGGTTCTCTTTGGGGATCCTTTTTGTAGGTTATTATGCTCCGGCTTATTCTCTTGGCATGCTTTTAGTGTTTTTTATTGTTCCTGTTATGTCAGTATTACCAGTAGTTTTACCCAAGTTCTTTGATGAGAATAATCTTAACGAGGTAAAAAAATATTTGAGTTATTCTTTAAAATATTTTTTATTGATAATGACTCCTGCGGCTTTTGGATTATCTATTTTATCTCGCCAATTGCTTGCAATCTTTTCTACCAAAGAAATTGCCACTAATGCCTATTTGGTGGTCCCTTTTATAGCAATAAAAAACACTAAAAGCA
>JAHIOM010000025.1 GCA_018895235.1 Patescibacteria group bacterium
CGCCCGATTTTTTCTTCTAAAAGGAAAAGAAAACTTTTTTGCTGGGTTCTGCTCTCACCGAGCAGGGCGGCGGGAGCGGAGTTTATCCCGCCACGGCGGGACTTCGGCTCGGGCGAGGCGGAATTCCCCCCACACCCCCCTGCCGCCTCGCCCTCGCTTTCGACGGCGATTTTTTCGGCGGGCTTTTCTTTCTTTTCCTTGTCCCTCCCTCCCGACGCGGAAAAGACAAAGGAACTCCCTTTTTTCTTTACTATTTCCAAATATTTTGGTAATATTATATTGTGGTTGTGAAGTTTAAGCATAATTCAATTATACCACAATTTAATATTACTATTCAAATATGGTAGAGTCAAGTAAAATAAAACGGTTAAGAGAAAAACTGGGCTTGTCACAGGAAAAATTGGCACGGCTTGCCGATGTTTCCAATAATACGATAATCAACATAGAAGCGGGCAAACAACAGAACCCGACAGTTGATACTATTAAAAAAATCGCGAAAGCGTTAAACGTTCCGATTGAGGATTTAATAAAATGAGTATACAAACAACGCAAAATAACAATATAGAATTTATTGATTTCTGCGCTGGAATTGGCGGCGGGCGGATTGGGCTTGAGAATTTGGGAATGCGTTGTGTTGGGTTTTCGGAAATCGCCCCCTCTTACATAAGGACATATAGAGAATTTTTTGGTGATGACGAGACGAACTACGGCAATTTGATGAAAATAGATTCCAAAGATTTGCCGGATTTTGATTTAATGATCGCCGGTTTTCCTTGCCAAACCTTTTCCGTTATCGGACAAAGAACAGGGATGAAAGACTATAGAGGCCAAATTATTTTTGGCTTGATAGACATAATGAAAGCCAAAAATTTAAAATACTTCATTTTGGAAAATGTAAAAGGACTTTTGAATCATGGAAGCGGCGAATCTATGAAAATAATTTTAGACGCGTTAGACCAAGCGAGATATAAAGTTTTTTGGAAGTTGGTTAGCAGTTTGCATTACGGGGTGCCGCAGATGAGGGAAAGAATTTATTTTGTCGGTGTGCGAAAAGATTTGGTTAAAGACGGTATTCCTTTTGAATTTCCGCAGCCCGTCAAAAAACCCGAACTCAAAGACTACTTGATTGACGCCGCTGAGTTGGAATTTGACGAGAAAAAAAGGGCCTACGAGACATTTTTGAAATACTTGGAAAATAAATATAACAAAGGAAAATTTTCCGTCGAGCAGCTACTTAAAGAGGACTATTTAGTCATAGACACTCGTCAATCCGATTTGCGATTATACCGCGGCATGGTGCCAACTTTGAGAACGGGCAGGCACGGAATTTTGTATGTCCGAGACGGAAAATTCAGAAGGTTGTCAGGATATGAATCTTTACTTTTACAGGGATTCCCAAAGGAATTAGCACAAAAAATTAAAGGGAAAATCGAAGAAGTGTCTTTATTAAGCCAAGCTGGCAACGCTATGACGGTTAATGTTGTTGAAGTGTTCGGCAAAAAACTCGTTGATTTTATAAACAAAATATGAATAAAAAAGATTTAATAAAACTTGGCTCTCAAACCGCAAAAGGCGGATTTAGAAATGAGGACGATATTGTCCGAAAATTTAATGATTGGAAAACGGACGATGATGCTCAAAAGTGGCTGGCGATAATGGGCTATCCCATTAAAGAAATTGAAAAAGTGGAAGCGATGAAACTGCACGGATACAAGGTCGATGTTCAGGTTCAAATAACGATTTATCTCAAAAAAGCGATTGCCGCAGAAAATTTGTCCGTAAAGTTGGTAAGCAATCCGCAAGGATTTAATCAAATTGATAAAAGGTGGGTAGATAAATATGTTGAGATGTGGGAAATTCCGGCGGACATAACCAAAATTTTGAAAATTTTTACAGGCGAAATTGTGCCGACAAAATTAGGACTAAAAGATAAACGGAGAATGTTTTTAAGCGAAATGAGCGAAGGCGATCAAAAGAAAATTATTGATTATTTCACTAAAAACAAAATTTTGGTTGTTTCCGATATTTTAAAAGGCAGAGGCAAATTTTCGGCGGGCTGGATGTTAGTCGCTTTGGTCGCCAACGGCGAAAGCAGTTGGATTTTGAAATCAATAAATCACGTCATGAATGTTTTTGCCGACGGCCCGGTAAGAATTACAAATCAAGGCAGTTTGAAAATAGGAAAAATAACAATGCAGAGAAAGGGCGGAGACGCAGGGCGTGATTCGGCAAAAATGTTGCAATTCAAAATAAATCCAGTTGAGCTTTTTAGCAATTAAGTATGTATGGACACAGTATCAAAACAAAAGCGAAGCGAGATAATGTCTCATGTTAAAAGCAAAGACAGCAAAATAGAGGCACTATTTCGCAAAGAACTTTGGAAAACCGGTTTGAGGTATCGCAAAAATTCCAGTAAGTATTTTGGGAAACCGGATATTGTTTTGCCAAAATACAAAACCGTAATTTTTATTGATTCTTGTTTTTGGCACGGATGCAAAAAACATTGTCGCGTTCCGTCTATCCGCAAAAATTATTGGACACAAAAAATAGCCAGAAATTCAGCAAGAGACAAAGAAGTTTCAAAACATTATAAAAAGCAGGGCTGGAAAATTTTTAGATTTTGGGAACACGAAATTAAGAAAAATATGGCAAAAGTCATTAGAAAAATTAGTTTATGAACAAAGAAGTTGATTTAACATTTGCGGATTTTTTAGGAAAATTTGATTCCCTTGGTAAAGGCGAATGGGTTGCCTGCTATTCTAGTCATAGAGACGATTCAGAAGAATGGTCTACTTTTTATTGTGCTTTGATTTCCAACGATAGAGTTGCAAAATCGCTAGATGATCCTTCGTGGGATTTAAGCATTGGCAATGGACTTCCCGGTTTTTCTTTTCATTTTGAGAATGGAAAGGAAATTGGAACTTACTATAATTGTTCAGATGAAGGCGTCATGCCGCTGGTTTTTTGGCGGAGTTTTCATGGAATGAAAGACGGTTATCACGAAATTTTAGAAGAATTTAGACATTACTTCAATTTATACGAGGATAGAAAAAATAATAAATTTATCGCAATAGACGATAATGGCGATGACGAAGATGTTATTTTAATGTCCGATAAAGAAATTCTAATAAAATTACGGCTGATAAAAGAGTTTCTTGCGGTAAAAAAAATGCGACTTGCTTTATTTTTTGACTTCAATCGATTTTCGGAAAAAACTATTGAGGAATTAAAGATTAAAGAATATCACGAACACAAAAAAGGAGACGATTTTGTTTATTCAATAGGTGCTCGAAATTGGGACTCTTTTGGAGATGATAAGAAAAAATCACAAGGGTTTTTAATGGGGAAAAAGTTAATTTCGGGATTAAAAGATTTTGAGCCTAAATTATTTAATAAGGATAATAAAAAATTTGTGGACTTTATTATTGGGATAGATGATGACGGTAAAGAAATTACATATACTTGCGATGAGGAAAAGTTAGCGAATTTTTTTGGTAAAAATAAAGGTGCTCCGTATTTCGTGACCCCCGTATTTTTCAAAAAAGATGTTTTGACAAAGTATTATTCACAACCGGAAAAATACTCTGTAGAAGACGGATATTTGCGTTGCGGCGGAATGTGGGGATTGAGAATGGATAATAACCATTCAGATTTTGTGATGGCTTTTTTGGGCGATCTCGGCCATTTATCACATAATGAACAACTCTATTGGAGAAGTTTTAATGTAGCGACCAAAGAAAAAATGAGTTATACAGCTTGGGCCAGAGGATTCGAAGCTAAATTTACCGACCCAGAGAAAAGCGATTTATTTTTCAAGCAAAAATTCACTTCATTTCAGGAGGAATGGGAAAAGAAATTTAACTGGAAGTTTTTCCGTCCACTTGCCAAAGAAGACGAGCACCATTTCAAAACTTTATGTGTGCCTCTCACAAATGAGCAGAAAGAATTTGACGAGCAAGTGTTATCTCTGACAAAAGTTTTCATTGATTCTCTCAACGAGAAAGAATTGGAGAAAAATTTGACGATAGCAAACGGCACAAAAGGAATAGATAAGCTGGAAGCGTTTCTAAACTCTAAAAACGCGAGATTTAACGGAATGATAGAATTTTTGCGAAATCTCCAAGATTTAAGATCGACCGGCGTTGCTCATCTGAAAGGCAGTAAATATGAGAAAGTAAAATCAGCGTTTTCAATTGGCGATAAAGATTGGTCTAAAGTGTTTGATGATATTATGATAAAATGTATCTGGACATTGAATACTTTGGAAAGTCATTTTATTAAACGGTGATTTTGCCCGCCGAAAAAATCGCCGTCGAAAGCGAGGGCGAGGCGGAAGGGGGGTGTGGGGGGAATTCCGCCTCGCCCGAGCCGAAGTCCCGCCGTGGCGGGATAAACTCCGCTCCCGCCGCCCTGCTCGGTGAGAGCAGAACCCAGCAAAAAAGTTTTCTTTTCCTTTTAGAAGAAAAAATCGGGCG
>JAHIOM010000026.1 GCA_018895235.1 Patescibacteria group bacterium
GCACAAGCTATTTTGTTTTATTTCAAAAAATTGGAGGGGCAAACCATTGCTTGATCGGATGACAGTCGTTAACTTGATAGGAAGCGTCAAAACAAAAACAGGCCTTGTTGTCAGGGCTGGATTGGATGAAAATCATTATGACAAGTTATATACTTAATACCCTTAATTGGAAGTATTTTTACGCTAAATTTTCTTGAAATGGACAGTTGTTCTTTAAAACGTGATAAATGATTTTCGTTAATTTATTAGCCGCCGCCGTTACGGCATAGCGATGCGATTTTCCTTTTTCCCTTCTTTTTTTGTAAGCTTCCTTGAATTTAGAATTTACCCTGCAAGTTACCATGGCCGAATACCAGATAGCTCCCCTTAAATATTTTGATCCTCTTTTTGAGATTGGAGTTCTGCCTTGGTAAGTGCCCGATTCTTTCAGCTTAGGATCAAGTCCCGCAAAAGCTATCAGTTTTATGGCTCCGCTGAATTGCTGAATATTTCCAATTTCCGCCAAGATGGCCGCGCCGGTAGTTTTGCCGATGCCGGGGATGGTAAATATCGGCGATTGAAATTCTTCCGCCAAGTTATTGATTTTATTTTCTAAAAAATTTATTTGTTCTTGAAATACTTCTAATCGTTTAATCAGAATTTCCAATTCGATTTTAAACGCTTCTCTTCCAAAAGTAATGCCGATAGAATTGCGAGCCGAATCGTGCAATTGCTTAATTTTCTTCTCACTGATTCCACGCTTGCTTAATCCTTTTATGATTTGCGTAAGTTCATCTAAAGATAAAACCGATAGTTCTTCCGGAGTCGGATAATCGCTGATCAAACTCATGGCGGTTTTACCGAACTTGTTGGCAAACACAACTGAAAACTCGGGAAATATTCTATCCAATACGGCAATGATTTTCCTCTTTAAATCGCTGGAACCGGCCACCAGATCATACCTTAAACGGGTTAACTCCCGTAAATTCATTAATTTATCGACCGCCACATTGCAACGTTGAAAGTTGCCGAAACGAAGCAAAATGGCAATCTGCTCGGCATCGACATTATCGCTTTTTGCTCCCCTGAGATTGGTATTCCTGAAAGCTTTGACTTGTAAAGGATTGAGCAAAGCCAACTGTTCGCTTTTTATTCCTTGCCCGAGAAAAAACTCGTAAAGATTCAAGAAGTAATGGCCTGTTGCTTCCATCCCGATTAATATTTTATCTTTATCGCCGATTTTTTCTAATTTCTTTTTCAGTTCTTCAAAGCCCTCCCGATTATTTTTAATTTGCCAGATTGATTTTTTTCCCTCCTCGTTAATCAGGCAAAGCGAGTGAAAGAATTTTCCCACATCGATTCCCAAACAGTAGAACATAGGTTTTAGTTTCTTAATGGATTAAAATTATCGTAGAGATATTTCCAATTAAGAAGCTTAAACTTCTCTTCTGCAATACACCACAATCATGTATTTAGACTCGTAGTGCTCTAAAGAATTTTAGAACCTACATCAAGTTAAATTCGTGGTCCGGTAGTCCAGAAAAGAAGCGGATAGTCATAGCAACGCAGTGCCTATTAAAAGCCTGCATGAAAAATATGATCTTGCTTCTTTAGCCGAATATCTCTACCAGTAAAGATTGTAGAAAAGAAACTCTAACTTGTCCACTGTTTGTTAATAATTATATCAAATAACTATATACATGAAAAAACCGACAAGGGAAACATATAAAGAATGGTTTGCTTACTCAGATTTTCGTAATGAGATAATGAGATATGATGGTATTTATATGGCGAATGTGCCTCATTGTATAAGCTCACGGTTGTCTTATGATATGGCTACTGGTAATAATATTCTTAAACGTCCTTTAGGTAATGACATTATAGATTTATCAAAAAGATATTTTAAAGATGTAATCGCAGAGAAAAATATTGGAAAACAGCATTCTGATTTTACTGAAACTGTTGCATATGCAACAGGTGAAAGGGAAGTTCCGTATGCAATAAGCAATGCGGAAGCGCCAAATAATTTCGTTTACACTGAAACTGC
>JAHIOM010000027.1 GCA_018895235.1 Patescibacteria group bacterium
AATCCCGACTGATTGCCGCCCTGCGGGCGGCAGAACCAAAACTGAACGCTCGGGCGGGCAAAAAGGAAGGGGGTTGGGGGGAAGGAATTTTTGCCCGCCCTCGCTTTCGCCGCTTCTTTTTTCGCCGCCGCAATTTTTCGTATTTCGCTTTGCGAAATGCGCCGCCAAGAATTTTGTTTGCTTAAATTCATATTATTTGGTAGTATAACAATACAGATAACAACCTTATATACTATAATACTACCAAAACTTTATTTATATGACAAGTGGAAAAACAATCAGCGAAAATATCAAGAAAACGCGAGCTAAACTTGGCTTGACCCAAGACGATTTAGCCAAAAAAGCGGATATTAAATATACAACGCTTATGAAGGTCGAAAGCGGCACGGTCAATAAGCCAAGCGTTCAAACTATGGCGAAAATTGCCAAGGCATTGGGTGTTTCAATAGAAGATTTAATAGAATAATTTTAAAAATATGATTTTAGACAAATTTTTGAAAAGAAAAGAAAATCAAGACGATATAAGAAAAATGAGTTATCGCAGAGTTGGTATAAGTCTTGGCGCGACGTGGTCTTGGGGAGTAAGCATGATAGCAACAATGGCCTTTATGTATACTTATGGTATAATTCCAGCTCTTGTTTGGGTTTTAGGCAATATTTTAGCCATGCCGCTATTTGGTTATGTAAAAGTAAAAATTAGAGGATTCGAGAAATGGATCAATTTTATTCCTCTTATTTTATTTTCATTATTTATTGCGGTAATGGCTGTTATAATGAACATGCAAGCTTTACTTATAGGATTAGGTGGTGGTCATGATGTAGCGTCTTTTCATTTTCTAGATAATAGTTATAGCGTGTCTTCTATTATATTTTTATCGTTAACTATTTTATTATTTATTTATAAATATGGTTTAAGAGGAAATGTTTTATCTGATTTAGGGTATTATTGCTTACAAATTTTTGCAGTCGTTTTATTGGCTGTTTCTTCGGTTATAATAAGTAATTTTACAATTAATCCAAATTCACAACTCATAACTGAAGCGGGAATTAAATGGGTTTTCCCTTTGGGATTATTAGGTATTATAACTGGAGTATTCACTGATCCTATGATGTGGCAAAGGTTTGAGCAAAAAGAAAACCAAATAAAACTCAGCCTTTGGGGTGGTTTCTGGTTTGGGTTATATATGATTTTTGTCGTACTGACTGGTTTATTTTTTAAACCAACCTTATTTTTAGGCATTTTACTTTTGATTGTTATTTTTGCGTTAGCCGTTTCTACCATAGGAAGCGCAATTGACGCGATGCAGTATCTAACCAAAAAAATTGGGATTGGAAAGGCGATGGGATTAATTATAGCCCTTATAGCCATTATTACTTGGCCATATCTTATGGAACTTGGCATGGCAAAAATTTGGAATATATACGCTGGTTATAGATGGAAAGTAGTAACCGGCATGATTGTGATTTCTCTTCTAGGTCAATATGTAATTAAAAAAGAGTATAAAGAGAAAATTGTTAGTTTTATGAAAAAAATTAAGTTATTTTGCAAGTATGAGTAAAAAGAGAGATTTAAAATCAGTCAACGGTTTTAAAAGTATATACCCAGAAGATTGGTTAAAATGGCAGTATATTCAAAATATAGTTGAAAAAACTGTAGAGAGCTTCGGTTTTAAAAGGATAAGCGCTCCGTCTATAGAAAGAAGGAGCTTGTATGAAGTTAAGCCTCCGTGGTCAGAAGGATTAATTAGCCAAACATTCAGTTTTTTTGACAATCAAAAAAATTATCTTACTCTTATTCCAGAACAAACTCCGACGAGATCTAGAATGGTACAAGAATTGAAAAAAATTGAATTACCAATTCGCTGGTATGATACATCCAAGAGGTGGAGGCAAGAAGATAAGATTAAAAATGATAGGGCAAAAGAATTTTTGCAGACAGATATAGATATAATAGGGTGTGATTCTGTAGAAGCGGATGCGGATATATTGGCGTGTGCCGCCAGCATTTATAAAAGTCTTGGGCTGGGTAAGGAAGTGGAAATAAGCATCAACGACAGGAAACTCTTGGAAAATATTCTATTTTACGCGGGCGTGAAGCCAAAAGATTGCTACGCAGCAGTTAAGATAGTAGATGATAAAGAAAAAATTAGCAGAAAAGAATTTCATAACAGGTTTAAAGCTATTGGTTTAGCCAATAAACAGATTGCTTTTATATATAGAATGATTTCCTTAAGCGGATCAATTATTAACTGCGTACAAAAAGTAAAGAAAATCAATAAGAATATAGCGAAAAAATCTGATGAAATTTTAAAAAGATTCATCCAACTTTCAGATATTTTAAAATGGTATGGTGTTTATGATATGTGCAGACTTGATTTATCAATAGCTCGAGGCTCTTTTTATACAGGAATAATATTTGAGGTTTCCGATAAAAATAAAAAGTTGGGAGCATTATCAGGAGGAGGAAGATACGATTGGCTAATAAGTATGTACGGAGAAAGGGATTTGCCAGCCATCGGTTTTGGATTTGGTTACATGGGAACCATAGAAAAACTGGAAGAAAGCAAACTTTTGAATTTACCGCCTAATAAATCAGGCATATTTGTTTCTTGTGAGAACCCAAAGAAGAATTATAAAATGGCGATAGAATTAGTTAATATTTTAAGGGAAGAAGGACGTGTCGCAGAAATAGATATAGGGAAAAAACCTGATAATCTTGAAAAATTTAATGTTTTTATTCTTCTCAAAAGTAATTTTTATAATGATTATCTGGCCGAAATTAATGTAGGACAAAAGAAAAACATAATAAAAATGGATGATATTTATTATGTTTCCAAAAATTAAAAGCATATCAAGATTAGAAAATTTTATTTATATTAGATATTTTTATTATTTATGATATTACAAGGTATAAAAAAACAAATAAACTTGGTTGTAGCGGATACTATTGACATAAAAACAACTTTATGCTATATTAGGATGTTGTTCCTTAACAATCCAAAACAATTAGGAGGTAAATACTATGAAAGAGTCTAATGTACAACCACCGTCAGGGACTAGGGACTTTCTCCCAAAAGACGTGAAAAACCGTGAATGGGCATTTGGTGTAATTAAGCGAGTGTTTGAGGTTTTTGGCTTTGCGCCGATTGACACCCCCGCGTTTGAACGCATTGAAACCCTTACAGGTAAATACGGCGAAGAAAGCGAAAAGTTGATTTTCAAGATACTGAAGCGTGGTGAACAAGCGACAAGCGGAGAAGTTGATTTTGCGTTGCGTTATGATTTTACCGTTCCGCTTGTGCGTTTTTTCGCCAAGTATCAAAACCAGCTTCCTCGTCCTTTCCGTCGTTATCAAATCGGTCCTGTGTGGCGCGCTGATCGTCCCGGTAAGGGACGCTTCCGCGAGTTCTACCAATGCGATGTTGACGTTATCGGAAGCTCCTCACTTTTAGCGGACGCCGAAGTGATACTTGCTTTGACAAAATCACTTTCTTGTCTCAATCTGCCGGGATATATCGTGCGCCTCAATTCCCGCAAAGTACTTGCGGGGCTCCTTGAAGCCTACGGTATTCCCAAAAGCTCAAGGCAAGATACGCTGACTGTCTTTGATAAGCTCGACAAGGTTGGTATTTCAGACGTTGTCCAAGAGTTGGGAAGTCGCGGACTACCGGCAGCAATCATCAGTCAAATAAGCGATGACCTTTCACAGAAAGACATGGCGAAGATAAGAAACCGAGTGGAAACTTCACGTATTGGACAAGAAGGTCTTCAAGAAGTGGACGAGATAATATCTCTCGTCGCACCGCTAATGGCGGATGGAGAGATTGAATTTTCTCCATTTTTGGCGCGTGGCCTTGACTATTACACCGGCCCCATCTTTGAAATCTACTTGAAAGGGGCAACCGGCGCGATTGCTTCTGGAGGACGATATGACGATCTTGTCGGTAAATTCGTAGGAGGACAGGTTCCGGCATGCGGCGGATCCCTCGGTATTGATCGGATCCTTTCTACTTTGGCAGTAGAAAATCCAAATAGAGAGAATGGATTGAAGCCGCAAGTGTTCGTTACTGTTTGGGATCGTGCTACACGAGCAGAAGCTCTACAGATTGCATCAGAGATTAGAGATAAAGAAGTCGTCGTCGAAGTTTTTCTTGAAGAAGGAAAAATCAGCAATCAGATTCGCCTTGCATCAAGTCGCGGTGCCCTGTACTGTCTTTTTTATGGACCTGACGAGCAAAAGAAAAAGGAGGTAACGATTAAAAATCTTTCTACTGGCGATCAGATGAGTGTAGACCGTGAGAAAATTGCGGAAACACTCAAAAAGCTAGTTCAAGAAAGATAGATTAGGAGCGATAATAGTTTTATTACTGTTGTCGCTCTTTTTTCAAGGCGGTGTGCCAGCTTCGCTGGCACGAAAAATTGCGGCGGCGAAAAAAGAAGCGGCGAAAGCGAGGGCGGGCAAAAATTCCTTCCCCCCAACCCCCTTCCTTTTTGCCCGCCCGAGCGTTCAGTTTTGGTTCTGCCGCCCGCAGGGCGGCAATCAGTCGGGATT
>JAHIOM010000028.1 GCA_018895235.1 Patescibacteria group bacterium
AAATTCGCCGGTCCAAACGAGGGCGCGGCGGAAGGAAGGGGCGAGGGGGAGGAATTCCGCCGCGCCCGAGCGATAAAAATTCAGAAGTCGGCATCCGGATTTTCCTTAAAATAAGTTCGGATTTTGTCCAGAGTGCGGAGCAGAGTTAAATTTTCGGATTTTTGGAACGCAATTTTCGCCTCGCCGCTTCGCGGCTTCGTCCCGCCTTTGGCGGGATACAGGCAAATTTTCGAGTAGTAAATTTTTGACCATAAGGCAAAAATTTAAAAATATATGAATAACTTTTTCATCTATGTAAGAAAATCAACCGACGAACCAGATAGGCAAATTTTGTCTATTGAGGCACAAGTCGATGAACTGAAGGAATTCGCCCAAAAGGAAAAGTTAGAAATCGTAAAAACTTTCATTGAATCTCAAACCGCCAAAGAACCGGGCAGGCCTGTTTTTAATGAAATGCTTTTAAGAATTGAAAAGGGAGAAGCAGAAGGAATTTTAGCTTGGCACCCCGATAGATTGGCAAGAAATTCTGTTGATGGAGGAAAAATAATCTACCTTGTTGATATTCAAAAAATAAAGCAGCTAAAATTCCCTACTTTCTGGTTTGAGAATACGCCTCAAGGAAAGTTTATGCTGAATATCGCTTTTGGGCAAAGCAAATACTTTGTTGATAATCTTTCAGAGAATACCAAAAGAGGGTTGCGGCAAAAGTTAAGGCGCGGAGAATGGCCCGGCTGGGCGCCGATCGGATATTTGAACAAGGAGCACAAAATAATCCCCGACCCTGAAAGATGCAAACTGATAAAAAAGATGTTTGAGCTTTATTCAACCGGTAAATATTCTCTGAAAGATTTGAAAGAATTGATGGCTTCTTCCGACCTGAAAAGCCGAGCTGAAAAAGTTTTGTCTGTTTCCATGATACAGCACACCTTGGCTAATCCTTTCTACTACGGAGCGTTTGTCTACAAAGGCGAACTATGCCAAGGAACACACAAACCAGTCATATCAAAAAAACTTTTTGATAAAGCGCGAGAAATAATGAAAGATAAATCAAGACCCAAGAAAAGAAGCGAGAAGGTTTACGCTTTCCGAGGACTTTTCAAATGCGGCGAATGCGGCTGCGCCATTACTTCGGAAACCCAAAAGGGGCATGACTACTATCGCTGTACTAAAAAGAAAGTCCCCTGCTCCCAAAAATATGTCAGGAAGGAAACTTTGGCCGAGCAGATTTCGGATATTCTTCAAAAAGTTTCCTTGTCCGACAAATGGAAAGATAAAATGATTGAAATTCTCGAAAAAGAACAAATGGAAACAGACCGAGCCGGATTTTCTTTTTCTCAAAAACTGAAATCTCAAATAAAGGAATGCGAAGAGAAGCTGGAAAAACTTTTGGACGCTCATTTGAACAGCGATATTTCCCGCGAGGAATATCTTGAAAAGAAACAAAAAATCCTCAACCAAAAGATTGAGATTTCAGAGAAATTAACGGCTTTTGAGAAAAAGGGAGGTAATTGGCTCGAACCAGCAAAAAACTTCATTTTGGCCTCAAATCAAGCACAAATCACGGCTTTAAGCGATGATCTCCAAGGAAAGAGCCAATTCCTCAAAAAAGTCGGCTCGAACCTCCTTTTGACGGACCGGAAAATAAAATATTTCCCACGCGGGGCGTGGGAAATACTCGAAAATTTGCCTGTTTTCGGAGCCGAGCCGCGAAGCGGCGAGGCGAAAATTGCGTTCCAAAAATCCGAAAATTTAACTCTGCTCCGCAGGTAGGATTCGAACCTACAACCCACGCCTTACACTTATCCCCGTGTTACCACTGGGGGTGGACTATATCATCACCCATTAAGGGTGCGAGGCGCTTCGGCTGATAAATTATCAACCTACTCCTAAAAAGGATAGTCTCTACACCTTCCCCGCCATCGGCGGGGCTTGGCTCGGGATTATCCCGTTATCAACGGGACTTCCCCGAGTTCACCTCGTTTTCCATCCCGCATTACTGCGGGAGGCTGCGTATTTATTCACAGGGCGTCGCTCTACCATTGAGCTACTGCGGAATATTTATTTTTGTAAGAACCATGCCTCGCTAACGCTCGGCAGAACCTTGAATGTTTGCCTCTCAATATTCGAAAAGCCATTGTCTAAGAATTGCTCTAAGGCCGTAATGGTTTATTCCTTTAAATAATATTCCTTATTTAATAATAAATCAATAATCTTTCTTTTAAATCAACCCGAGTAAAATCACAATTGCTATCACTACAACTACCGCGACTATACCGAATACTATATGAACACTCTTTATACTAGAGGGTGTATTTGAGTCTGGACTATTAATCTTGTTCATAATTTAACCCACTAAATCCGCTGAGAACAAATGCTACGAGGCGGTATTTAAATGGGTAAGTTAGTAATAATCCTTTACTTTTTTGAGTTCGTGGTGTTTTCTAAGTTTTTCCAGGGCCTTTGCTTGAATTTGACGGATTCTTTCGCGAGTTACCCCGAACTCTGATCCTGTTTCCTCAAGCGTGTGCATTACGCCGTCATCTAAACCAAACCGCATTGCCAGAATTTTTAATTCTCTGGGGGTTAGTTCGTTTGAAATCTCCTTTAATCTTCTTTTCAAAAGGCGCCTGGCGGCTTCGGTGTTGGGAGCTATACTTTTTTCGTCTTTTATAAACTCGGCTAAAACGCTTTCTTGTTTGTCTTTGTTCTCGCCTACTGGCGTTTCTAAAGACACTGCCTTTTGGGCAATCTTCCTTATATGGTGGATTTTCTCAACTTCTAATCCCATCTCAGCTGCTATCTCTTCTGACAAGGGCTCTCTGCCCAGTTCTTGAAGAAGGCTTTTTCTAATTTTCGTATATTTTGAGATAGTTTCTATCATGTGAACAGGAATTCTAATGGTTCTTGCTTGGTCAGCTAGGGCCCGGGTAATTGATTGTCTTATCCACCAGGTGGCATAAGTGGAAAACTTATATCCTTTTCTCCAATCAAATTTCTTAACCGCTTTAAACAGCCCAAGATTCCCTTCTTGGATCAAATCAAGCATGGTTAAGTTGGGAGATCTGCCAACATATCTTTTAGCGATAGAAACTACCAATCTTAAGTTGGCTAAAGCCAATCTGTTTTTTGCTTCTTCGTCTCCCCGTTCAATCCTTTTGGCTAATTCTTTTTCCTCTTTTGCAGTTAAAAACCCGACCTTGCCGATTTCTTTCAAATACATCTGGATGGGGTCAATCTTTCCGCCAATCAATGGTTTTTTCTTTTTTTCTTTTTTACCCTTCTTCACCACTTCTAAAAATTCTCTGGATTCTTTTATTTCAATGCCCTTTTCTTGTAGATTTTCATAAACATCTTCTAATTGAGAAATATCTTTCTCTATGTCGGGAAAAGCATATAGAACTTCAGATGTTGTCACAAAGCCGCGCTCCTGGCCTTTTCTCAAAAGATCATCCATTTTTTCTGGGGTAACGAGTATTCTTTTTCTCCTTTTTACTATTTTCCTCCGCATCAGCTTTTTAATTCTCTTCTTTCCTTTTTTAATCTTCTTTGTTCTTTTCGCCTTTTTTATCTTTTTTCTCTTCGGTGTTATTCTTTTTCTCTTCTTTAATACTTTATTTTTCTTTTTTTGATGTTTTTTTTTCATAATTGCTTACTTAAATTATTAAAATCAGCCATCAGATTATTAATTTTTTCTAAATTTTTCTCGTTCTCTGCTTTTTTAATTTCTTCTGAAATCTCTTTTAGTTTGTTTTTTAGCTCAATTAATTTCAACTCGGTTAGACAAAGCTGGATTTCTTCTTCGGCATCTTCATCATATTCAACTTCTGCCCTTAAAGAAAGGGCTGCCAGAAAGTTCTTCAAATCTTCATCGGCATCTGATGTTTTATACTTTGCAGAAAAATCAGCCACAATCTTTTTAAAATCCTTATTTTCGCTTTTTAGCGTTTTTTCTTCAAATACGAATTTCTTAACATCCTCTAAAAACTTTTTCACTTTCTCAGAAAAAAGAGGAAGATGCTGAACGTTGATTAAATCCAAAATCTCGGGGTCTTTAAGAATAAGGGAGATGATCTTTTCTTCTAAAATCTTTTTTCTACCCTCTGATTTGATAAAACCGGCAGCCGCTGTTAAAACAATGGGTTTTTCTTCTACTTCATTATTAAAGACGGAAACAGATTCAGTTTTTACTTTTTTCAACTCTTCTAAAATAACATCTTCTCTGACCGATAAAGTTGAAGATAGTTTTTGGACCCAGAAGGATTGTTCAATTTTGTTTGGTATTCTTTTAATAACCGGCAATAATATTTTCCCGATCTCCTTTTTCCCTTCGGGCGTGTTTTTGTCATAACTTGAAAGAGCGGAATCAAAATAAAAATCGAGGATGGAACGAGCCTCTTTAACTGCCTTTTCCCAGTTTGCCGGGTTTTCTAAAATCACATCTGCCGGATCAGAATTTGCTGCTGACCGCTTGATTATCTTAATGCCAAAACCCTGTCCTTGAGCCAAATCAATTCCCCTTTTGGTGGCGCTGTCTCCGGCAATATCCATATCAAAGGCCAAAACAAGATTCTCGCTGTACCTTTTAAGAATATTCAAGTGGTAGGACGTTAGGGCGGTTCCTGAAACCGCAACCGTATTTTCAAAACCGGCTTGGTGGGCCATAATTACATCTGTATAGCCCTCTGTAATTACGCATTGCGCCTGTTTTCTTATTACAACCTTGCTATAATTCAAACCGTAAAGAGTTTGGCTTTTGTCATAAAGAAGAGTTTGGGGCGTATTGATATATTTGGCAATTTCTTCTTCGCCTTGAACTTTTTTAAAAACTCTGGCGCCAAAACCAATCACTTGAGAATTCAAATCGAAAACAGGAAACATAATCCTTCCTCTAAATCTGTCGTAGAATCCTTGGGATTTTTCCGACTTTATCGCTAATCCCGCCTTTTCTATTTCTTCCCGGTCATAACCCTTTGAAACCAAAAAATCAGAAAGACCCTGCCAAACCTCGGGGCTATAACCCAATCTCCATTTTTTAATACTTTCTTCTTTAATACCTCGGGAAAGAAGGTATTTTTTTGCCTCCTGGCCAACAACGCTGGATTTAAGCTGGGCTTCAAAAAAAAGACAAGCTAGCTCGCAAATTTCATAAAGCCGTTGTCTGGCTGTTCTTAATTCCGGGTCTTGTTTTTTTAGTTCTATTCCGGCTTTCTGGGCTAAAATCCTCAAAGCGTCCCCAAACTCAACGCCTTCAATTTGTTTTATAAAACCAAAAATGTCTCCTCCCAAACCGCAACCAAAACAATGCCAGATTTGGCGGGCTGGTGATACAAAAAAAGAGGGCTTCTTCTCGGAGTGAAATGGGCAAACTCCCCTGTGGTTAGCTCCTGCCTTCTTGAGTTTGATATAACCTCCGATTACCTCTACAATGTTTAGCCGGTTTTTGATTTCCTCGACTTGAGAATTAAACATGATATCTTACCAATATCATACCATTTTTTGCTTAAAAATCAATCTAAAGCGCTGTTTTCTTTCATATTGTGTGTATTTTTTCTTGACATTCTGTTTTAGAAAAGAGTAAAATTAAATATCTCGCGAATAACGGGTTTTATGATGATTGAGAAAAAACAAATTATTTAGACCATTCCGCTTAACCAAAGTGGATTTTAATTTAGATGAAAATTGCTCAACTTGTTTATAACTTTCATAAAGTAAGCGCTTCGGCCAATTTAGCAATTTATTCCCACGTTGCTTGGCTTACAAACAAATTGGCAGACCACGGCCATAAAGTTTCTTTGTTTGCATCGGGCGACTCTGATACAAAAGCAGAATTGATTTCAACCGCTCCAACCGCTTTATCCAAAATAAACACCTCTGATCAAATGGCAAGCCGCCATTATCATTTTTTAATATCCAAATGCTATAATCAGGCCTCTCGGTTTGATATTATTCATTCGCATTTTAATTTATTAACTTCGTTTTATTCGGGACTTGTCGATACCCCTACTGTACAGTCGTTCCATAGCCCAATTAATGATGAGATAAAGCCGTTTCTTTTACAATTTAGTGCCGCCAATCACTACGTTTCTTTTTCTTTAGCTCAAAGAAAAATAATGCCGGAGCTAAACTGGGTTGGCAATATTTATCACGGAGTAGATACAAATATTTTTTCCTTTAACCCTAAACCGAAAAATTATTTCCTATATCTTGGGAGAATAACCCAAAAAAAGGGCGTCCATCTTGCCATTAAGGCTGCCAAAGCAGCCGGCGTAAAACTTATTATCGCCGGAAGAAGCCAACCGGATTACTGGCACAAAGAAATTGAGAAAAATATTGACGGCAAAAATATAAAATATATCGGCGAAGCAAGTTTTAAGCAAAAAATTGATTTGTACCAAAATGCCAAAGCCATTCTTTTCCCAACCCAATATGTGGAAACTTTCGGTTTGGTTATGATTGAAGCAATGGCCTGCGGTACACCGGTTATCGGCTGGGATATAGGTTCTGTGCCAGAAATAATCAATAACGGCAAAACGGGTTTTGTGGTAAAAAGCGTAGCCGAAATGATAAAAGCCATAAAGGTAATTGACGTCATCAGCCGAGAAGAAACCCGTAAAAGAGCGGAAATGTATTTCAGCGTTGAGAAAATGGTTTCTGGTTACGAAAGAATATATGAACGGATAATTAAAGAACATCATTATAAAAAAGAGAAAAATAATCATAATAACCACCGATAAAGACAAAAACAACATAAACAAAAAGCGGTCGTCTTGGACAACCGCTTTTTGTTTTAAAAATCAATCTTAAAGATTTGTCCTTTTAATATCATCTGCTAGTTTTTTAAGTTCCTGGATATCGGCTTTCGGACCAAGCTGGGTAGAAAAATAACCTTGGTATCTGTCAAAAAATATTCTGTCTTTCGCCAAAATCTCTTCAAACTTTTCCCCTATCCCATACAGGGGGTAAAGTTTTATGTGAGCGTGATTAACTCCCATACCCTCCATTACCAAAGCCACTCTTTTTACCTCCAACCCCCTTTCTAATAATTTTGCTACCTTTTTTGCCGCTACCATTATTTTTTGATAAAAATCATCATCTTCATCAAAAATATAAGAATCGCGATGGTTTTTCGGTAACACAAGGGTCATACCTTTTGTATTCGGATTTACATCAAGAATTGCAAGGAATTCTTCGTCTTCCCAAACCTTAGCAGAGTCGATTTCTCCTTTTGCAATTTTACAAAAAATACAGTCCATTAATTATTGGTTGTTAACGAATGCGATAAGTAAGATAAACCGTGATTGTCACTTCTTGCTGGCCGGGTTGGATTTCCGGCACCGGGGCCTCTATTGCTCCTCCTAGGCCCGATTCTCTCATTACAGTATTGTAGTAATAAGGATCATAACTACTTTCTTGGACGTTTAATAATTTGATTATTTTTAATCCTGAGGCTTCGGCAATATTTTCTGCCTTAATTTTAGCCTTAGCAATTGCTTCTTCTCTTGCTTCTTGCCTGGCTTTTTCCGGATCATCAATACTAAAAGACAAATCTCCAACTAAGGTAGCGCCATTTTCTGTTCCTGTGCCAAGAACATCTCCAATTTTTGTAAAATCCCTTATCTTAACATTAATCTGCTGAGTTATTATATATCCCTTAAAAACTCTTTCCCCTTTTATCCAATCATAACGGGGCGACAAACTATATTGGGTGGTTTTAATATCTTTTTCATCTATGCCCAAATCTTTTATATCCTTTAGAATACTGTTCATTGTTTCTGTGTTTTTTTGAACGATTACGGAAATATCATCTCCCTCATTGGTTACTCCTAACTGCACTGTCGCAATATCGGGAGTTGCATAAACCTTGCCTTCGCCAGAAACTGTTATTTCCCGAGGCTGGTTGCCAGGAATTGACCTATAATCCAAGGTAGCTTTTATAAGGTAAGAAACGGTCAAAACGGTTATTAAAACTAACGCTAATATAAATAAGCGATAAGATAAATCAATTTGTTTTTCTTCTGCCATATTTAAACTAATTATCGTTTATATGTTTTTAAATTTTGCTATTGCTCGACCTTTCTAAAAGTTTATTTTTCAAAACGTTTTAATACTGTGTTTTTGACTCGATTAAGATCTGACGGCGTCATTACATCACCTTTATTATAGTGAAGTTTATTGATTCTTTGCTTTAATTCCCAAGCTGACAGCCCATTTTGTAAATCTTTTTTAAAGGTCTGATTTAAATAATCTCTTTCCTGCCGGGAGATATTAGGCATTTTTTTTAATGTTTCGTTAAATTTGTAGGTATTTACTCTCCTTTCGTAACTATAAGATGGCATAAATTAATCGTTTTATTTAATCTTATACAATAATCGACCTTTGGTTAATTCATATTTTCTCTTCTTTAATTTCTTTTATGTCGGCTTCGTCGATAATGCGCAATACATCGCGGGCAATATCGCGACTGAAGTGTTTACCGAATATAGAAAGATTATCCAATTGTTTAATGAGTATAATAACCAAAAATACAGATGTAGCAAAAATAATTTTAAGCATATTGACCCAAAATAAATCAGTTTCTAGAAAATGGAACGAAATAATAGTTAAACCGGCAAAAATATAGACCAAAATCCACTGGAATATGAGTAAGCGTTGCTGACAGGCGGCAATAATCTTTTTACGGTTTCCTTGAAGCGCTTGAATTACGCCCCAGATACCGTCAAACAGATTATTGTTCTTCACGAGGTCTGCTTCCTCGTCGGTTACACTTCCCATAGATTTGGTTAACCTCGTTATGGTTGTTGAGGGATGGAATTCATTGTATGCCCAGTCGTTGTTATCAAGAATTCTAGTATAATGCGCTCTAATAATTTCTCGCATCTCCGACTGTATTCTCGGAAGAAGATTGAAAACTCTGTACAAAGTTGAATAGAGACCGTCTCGTTCTGCGATGATATCAATTATTTTGTTATAACGGTCATTCTGCCTAGCAATAAAAAAACCGGAGAAAAGAGCAAAAAAGAAAACACTCGCAACTATTAATTGCGACGCAAAGTCCAACGATATGTTCAACTTCACCTTGAAGATAAAAACAGAGCAAAGAATTATAAAGCTTATAATTAGTAATGCACTTGATTTGTTCATAGTTTATTTTATTAAAATTTATCTAAAACCTTTGTTCTATTATACTAATATACCAAAAAATTGCCCTGTTTGGCAATTTTTAAGTATCTCGGTCTTCGATAAAAAATGCTGTCTGCGGAGGAGGTGGGACTCGAACCCACGAGACCATTTCGGGTCAAATAGCAGACCTAAGAAAGACGCCTATCCCATCGTTATATTAAAAGCCAGGAAAGTAAGGCCAAACCCTATAAACAGTATTGCAAGCAGTTTCTGGAAAATAACCTTCCTGGAAATTTTCTCTTCCAGAGCCTTCGGGAACCTAAAAGAAATCAGAGTTGCCAGAACAAATAGAAAGGCGTACTGCAGGCCCTGAAGGGCGTTTATTATCGGAAGATAAGCAAGACCCACTAGAGCAATAGCCCAGTTTTGCATAATAAAAGCCCCTGCTCCCACCCCTTGGTTGAGAATAAAAAAAATCCCTGTCTTCTTGCTAAAAGCGGAAGCCCCGGAAAAAATCTCTCTTCTGACTTCTTTGAAAAAAATGAAAAGCAGAGCTGTCATAAAGACGCCGATTCTTATCCAAATAAAGCCGGTCCAAAACGGCAGTATTAAATAAACATACTTTGTTAAAACAAAGCTCAGAGCAAAAAGAAAGGCCGCAATAACCGAAATCCGCAAGCTGTCAAAGGAAACTTTCTTTGATGGATTATAGGTAACCAAAACACTTCCCAAAACAAGGGGAATAAAAGCTAATATTTCTTTAAGGCCAAGGGCCTCTTTCCCTTCAGAAAAAAGGTAAATTAGCGCAAGGCTGAATAAAGGCAGAAATCCTCCAACAGCCGGAATTATCCTGGAGGCTTCAAAGCGTTCCAGCCCGGAAAAAAGACCCAGTAAAGCAAAAACAAATATTACTCCTGTTAACAGACACAAAATCATTTGCAAAATACCGGGAACAAAAAATCCGACAAACGGTATTAGGACTAAAACCAAAATCCCCAAAACCCCTCCGTAGAAGACGTATATCTTTGGATTAGGCGGTCCGGACAGAATATACTTATCTCCCAAAGAGACAAGAGCAAAAAGGAAATAGGCTAAGATGATGATTATTAACCAGAACATAATGATTGGCGGAAGGGGTGGGACTCCACTTTGTTAGAACCCGTCGCTCGTCTCTCGCTCCTTCAAAACCCTCAGTTTTGAATAATTTCCTACACTGGGGAATACCCAATTCCCCCGACCCCTTTTGTGGGGTTTGAATCCCACCATATTCCTAATTTTAACCCAATTCTGAGTTAAAATTATGAAAGCGGAGGAGGTGGGACTCGAACCCACAAGCCCTTGCGGGCGCACGCTTTCCAAGCGTGTTCCTTACCAATTCGGAGCACTCCTCCTAGTACGATACTTTTCTTTTTTAATTTTTCTGAGCCTATTTGCATGATATATATTTGTAAATCCTACTTCTTTTGTATATCTGCAAACTTCTGATTCTCTATAAAGATTTACTCCATTCGCAAAAATTTTGGGATGAAAGTTTAAATTTTTTAGCGTCCTATATACAAATTTTAAAATTGGGGTTGATTTATTGGAAAAATTTATACCCATATTTAAACAATTGCATCCATTAACCCTGTGCTTATGGATATAAATACATCCATCCGTATCAATTAGCCCGCGAAGGCAATATTTCGAAAAATTTTTGTTTGCTTTAATCCAATCTGGGACATCTATTTGTTGCTTCACTTTATTCCCCCTCTTTAAACCTTTATTTATTAGGAAATTTATAAAGGAAGTACTTGAAACTGTTATTACTCCAACATTTTTGCGGCTTCCATGATTAGAAAAATATACAGCAGGATTTATATCAAACAAACGCTTTATTAAGTCGCACACAATTAAAATATATTCTTTAGAATCTTTTTTATGTAAGGTTATTGTTGCTTGTGTATAACTGCTAATCCCGCCGTCACCCAACATAATACCAATAAATTCTGCTAGATCAGAACTATTTTTCGGATCAGAAATAATCTTAGGCAAATTACAATTCGGATAAAGTTCAGGGAAAAGTCTCCTTTTTTCTTGCGAAACTAGCCCACCCTTTCTTCGTCCTTCAGGTGTCCCGGGCCCGCCATATTTCTTGGCAATAGCGAGTCCTCCTTTTTTGCCAGCTTTGAATGTGCTCCAAAAATCAGGTAAAATCTTATATTCAGGCGCTTTAACTTTTCCTTTTGCTAACTTTAAAAAAATCCTAAAAGCATTCTCTGAAATAGTAGATTTTGCTTTCCGCCAATCTAAAATAGTTCTAGAACATACTTCTGCGTATTCACCTAAAGTCTCCCAGCCCAACCCTGCCTCATAATAAAGGCTGTTAAAAAATTCAATTTGATCTTTCTTTTTAATCTTTACTCGTGGCATACGTTTTTATTATACCACATTTCATTTATCAGCTAAAGCACCCTTCTCAATTTAATCATTTATTTTACCGCCCTGACAAGTTAGCTCATAGACTCTTTCTCCTTTATAAAATATTGTTTCAATGTGTTGGAAATAATCCAAATCACCTCCACCAACATTCAAATATTTAAAATCGCCTTCTTCAAATTTTTCAGGACCCCGTAATGGGATTAATTTGTTAGGTTTTAACAATGCTTTCTTTAAAAATTTATATATTTCCTCCACGCCTGCAACATCTTTCAAAACTTTTCCACAGTAATTCATAACCCACACCACTTTTCCGTTTTTCCATACAACTTCTTGCCCAACAAATGGATCATACCCGAAATATCTGTCTTTGTATTTCCATTCTCCATCAGCATATTCAAACTCCCTTACGCCATCCTCAAACTTTTTTTCCGTATCTTCTTTTTCGGCAACATAAGTGTTCTTTTTCGCTTTTATTAAAAATTCATTTAACTCCATTATTTTTAACTATTTTCATATTTTTATAAATATGGGTTTTGCTGTTTATTTGTTCTCAAATCCTTTTTATTTTATATCCATGCCTCTTAATGCCCTAACCCTTTCTTCTATCGGAGGATGGGTCATAAACAGCTTTGCCAACCAGTTTTTTGCTTGTTCTCCCCGCAGAGGTGAATAGATAAAAAGATGATTGGTGGAATTATTCGCCACCCTCATTGGCGAAGGATCGGCTGCGATTTTTTCAAGAGCTCTAGCCAATCCTTCGGGATACCTTGTTAAAAGGGCGCCTGAAGCGTCAGCTAAAAACTCTCTCTTTCTGGAAATAGCCAGTTTAATCAATACTGCGGCAATAGGGGCTAAAATCGCGGCAACTATTCCTAAAATTATCAAAAGCCCGCCTCCCTTGTTTTGGGAATCCCTGCTCCTGCGACTGTTAAAAAAACTGATTCTTAAAAAGAAATTAGAAATCATAACTACAATACCAACCAGAATCACAACTACCGTGCCCAAAAGCATATCTTTATTGCCGATATGAGCTAGCTCGTGGGCGATTACTCCTTCTAATTCTATTTTCTCCAATCTTTCTAAAAGGCCGCGGGTGACAACTACGACAGCGTGTTTTGAATCTCTGCCGGTTGCAAAAGCATTGGGTTGCTTTTCTTCAATAATATAGATTTTCGGCAAAGGAAGGCCGGCTGTAATACAAAGATTTTCAACCAACAAATAAAGCTCCGGGTTGTCTTTTTTCTCAATTGGTTTGGCTTTCATCATCGCCAGGACAATTTTGTCCGAATACCAATAACTCCCGAAACTCATTATGATACTGAATAATACAGCAATTATAAGAATAACGGAACTATCAAGTAAATAACTGAAAAGCCAGCCGAGAATAATAATAAAAACCAAAAAACCGAAAACTAGAATCCAAGTTTTTCTTGTATTTGAATCTGCTTGAGTATAAAGATTCATATTTAAGAATACTTTAGAACTTCACTGCCACTGGCTCTCTTTCTGTTTTTTCGGCTATCTCAAACAGCTCCATTTGTTTGAACCCAAATATGCCAGCAACAGTATTGGCCGGAAAACTTTCAATTTGGGTATTCAACTCCATAACATTTGTGTTATAGAAGCGCCTTGCTGCTTGGATTTTATTTTCAGTATCGGCAAGCTCTCTTTGGAGTTCCAAGAAGTTTTCCGATGCTCTTAATTGGGGATAATTTTCTGAAACAGCAAAAAGGGTTTTTAGGGTTGAAGACAGCATATTTTCTGCCTCTGAATGTTCCTTTACTGTTTTAGCTCCCATTGCCCTGGTTCTGGCTTCGGTCACTCTTTCAAAAAGCTCTCTTTCGTGGGTTGCGTAACCTTTAACTATTTCTACCAAATTTGGGATTAAATCATACCTTCTTTTTAATTGGACATCAATATCGGCCCAGGCCTCTTTAGTCCTATTACGCCGCTTTATCAAACCGTTATAGGTGGATATTATCCAAAGAAGGATAACCACCAAAACGGCTAAAACGATATAGAGTATATTCATAATAATATAATTTTGAAGTTATGCCGCTAATATTGGTTGCCGAAGGCAAAATAATATTTAGCGATACAACTTCATTTAGGTAAATCCTTAATTAATATTGCCAAGTAAGGATGCTGGGCTAAAAATTTGTAGTGAAGCAACTTTAAAAGGGTTAAAAGGTCTAAAATTTCTTCCCTTATTTTTTCTGGCCCTATAAATATTTCTCCAAACTCTTGTACAAGGTTTTTTGAAAAGTGGCGTAAAATTTCGTAATCTGCTTTTTCTTTAAGATATTTTATTATCTTTTCAAATTCTTTCTTATCCAGCCATATGCCTTTGCATAAATTACAAAGGTCAACCGTCACTTTTGATTTGTCATATTGAACTTCGTAAAGCGGCATCCTACAGTGGGGGCAAAGCCGATTGCTCCGCGAGACATTAAACTTTTTTATATCCCGCCACAAATCAATATCAAGCCAATTTAAATTTTCATCTTTTTTATCTTTAGCCAACCTTAATTCGTCTTGGTCAAACCAAAGACCAAAACATTTAGTACAGTAATCAACCTCTACGTTCAGTAGAATTGCTTTTTCTAAAGTTTCTTTTTTACAATTGGGACAATTTATCATACATATTTATTATAAACAAAAATCCTCTTTTTAGCAAGAGGATTTTTGTTTTATTATCTAACACCCAAAACCTAACACCTATTTAGTATTCATCGGACATCAACGGCATTGCCGATCCTTTTTCTTCTTTCTTTGGCAATTCTCCAACCACAACTTCGGTCGTTAAAAGGGTGGCTGAAGCGGAAACAGCGTTTTCCAAAGCAGCCCTGACAACCTTTGTCGGATCAACAATCCCAACTTTCATCAAATCTTCGTATTGCAACGTTTCTGCGTTAAAACCGAAACTGCCTTTTTGTTTTCTGACAGCATCAACTACAACCGCACCGTCAATTCCGGCGTTTTGACTGATTTGGCGAATTGGCTCTTCTAAAGCGCGCCTTAGAATATTAATTCCGATTTTCTCTTCGTCTTTAACCTCAACCGTGTCTAAAGCGCTTATTGCTCTTAATAAAGCCACTCCGCCGCCGGGCACAATTCCCTCTTCTACGGCACAGCGAGTGGCATGCAAAGCATCTTCGGTTTTATGTTGGCGACCTTTTTGTTCCACCTCGGTTGCAGCGCCAACCTTTATCACTCCAACTCCGCCCGAAAGTTTGGCTAATCTTTCTTGAAGTTTTTCTTTGTCAAAATCAGAGGTGGCTTCTTTAATTTCTTTTTTAAGTTGAGAAATCCTTGCTTCAATGGCGGACTTATCGCCCTTACCCTCAACAATGGTGGTGTTTTCTTTAGTTGATATTACTTTTCTTGCCCGACCCAGCATTTTCATTTCAATACTTTCCAGTTTCATCCCTTTTTCTTCGGAAATCACCTCGCCGCCGGTCACACAAGCAATATCTTCCAGCATTTCTTTTTTTCTGTCTCCAAATCCCGGCGTTTTTATAGCAAGGGCATTGAAAATACCGCGGAGTTTATTAACTACCAAAGTAGCTAAAGCATCACCTTCAACTTCCTCGGCAATAATCACTAATTCTTTTTTCCCTGTTTTAACAATCTTTTCCAAAACCGGCAAGATTTCCGGCAAAGACCCGATTTTTTTATCGGTAATTAAAATATATGGGTCTTCAAAAACCGCTTCCATTTTTTCAGGATTGGTAACCATATAGTGAGAGACGTAACCGCGGTCAAACTGTAATCCTTTTACTATTTCTTTGCTTAAACCAAAGGTTTTTGATTCTTCAACCGTAATAACACCATCCTTCCCCACTTCTTCCATAACTTCGGCGATTAAGTTTCCGATTTCATTGTCTTGAGCGGATATAGTGGCAACCTGACTAATTTCCTGACGAGTGCTAATGGCTTTTGACATGCTTTTTAAAGCAGAAACAACCGCCTCTTTTCCTTTTAAAATCCCGCGCCTTAAAGCCAAAGGATTTGCTCCAGCAGCAACATTTTTAAGGCCTTCAGTTGCAATTGCCTGCGTTAAAACAACAGCAGTGGTTGTGCCGTCTCCAGCCACATCATTGGTTTTGGTGGCTACTTCTTTTACAATTTCAGCACCCAAATTTTCAATCTTATCTTCTAATTCAATATCTTTGGCAATGGTTACACCGTCATTAGTAATTGTCGGTACGCCAAACCCTGCATCTAAAACTACATTTCTGCCTTTGGGTCCCAAAGTTACTTTTACGGCATTAGCCACCTTATCAATGCCATTTTTTAGCATTTTTCTCGCTTCTTCTTTATATTTTATTTGTTTAGGCATATTTTTATTCAATTATTGCTAATATATCTTCTTCTTTGGCAATTAAATATTCTTTGCCGTCAACCTTTATTTCATTCGGCCCGTATTTAGTAAAGATTATTTTGTCGCCAACTTTTACTTCCAAAGGAATTATTTTCCCGGAAGCCATCTTTCTTCCTCGACCAATAGCGATTATTTTCCCCTGTTCCGGTTTTTCTTTTTCAACCGTATCGGGAAGCAAAATGCCCGATTTTGTTTTTTCTTCTTCTTTTATTGGTTCTATTAAAATATGGTCTGATAATGGTTTGATATTCATGCGTTTGTTTAATTTATTTATTTTTAGCAATTATTTTATTTAAGCGCCAATAATGTTGTTTAGACAAAAATAAGATTTTTGTCAATACCTCAAAGCTTTTAAAAACTTCCCTGTATAACTTTTTTTATCTTTAGAAATTTGGTCGGGTTTTCCTTCGGCAACAATTTCTCCCCCCTTATCTCCTCCTTCTGGTCCTAAATCTATTATCCAATCAGAATTTTTAATAAGGTCTAAGTTATGTTCAACAACTAAAACCGTATTGCCTTTTGCCACTAATTCTTCTAAAACAAATAATAATTTTTTGATGTCGTCGGGATGAAGCCCGGTTGTCGGTTCATCTAAAATATAAAGTGTTTTGCCTGTTGTTTTTCTAGACAATTCGGTGGCCAGTTTTATCCTTTGGGCTTCTCCGCCGGAAACTGATGGTGCTGGCTGGCCCAATTCAATATATGAAAGGCCTACTTCTTTTAAGGTCTTTAATTTGGAAAAAAGCCCGAGGATGTTCTTAAAAAATTCCATTGCCTCTTCAACCGTCATAGATAAAACCTCAGCAATATTCTTTCCTTTATACGTAATTGAAAGAACTTCTTTGTTATAGCGCTGGCCCTTGCATTCCTGGCATTCAACATAAATATCAGGCAAAAAATACATTTCAACCTTGATCTGGCCCTGGCCCTCGCAGGCCTCGCATCTTCCTCCCTTAACATTAAAACTAAAACGACCGGGACCATATCCTCGTATTCTCGCTTCTTTGGTTTTGGTAAAAATGTCTCTTATATAGGAAAAGGCACCGGTATAGGTTGCGGGATTGGATCTTGGAGTTCTGCCTATGGGCGATTGATCCACCAAAACAACCTTATTCAGATGTTCTGCTCCTAAAATCTCTTTATGTTTTCCAGGTTCATCTTTAGCCCTGTAAAAGCGCTTTAATAGGGATCTGGCTAAAATATCATTAACCAAAGAACTTTTTCCTGAACCAGAAACTCCGGTAATACAGACGAATTTGCCAAGGGGAATTTTAACATCTATGTTTTTCAAATTATGCTCTTCTGCTCCTTTGATAATTAAACAGTTTTGAGTGCAACCCTTCGGGGAGTCCGCTTCGCGTCCAGTACGCTGTGGTTTTGCGCTTTGCTCTTTGCGCTTTGAGTTATTCGTAATTTCAACTATTTTTCGCCCTGACAAATATTCTCCTGTTAGTGTTTTAGATTTTAGCAATTGTGCCGGTGTTCCCTCAAAAACTATCTTTCCCCCGTGTTTTCCTGCCCCGGGCCCGACGTCAATACTCCAGTCAGCAGATTTAATCGTTTGGGGATCGTGTTCTACGACTATAATGGTGTTTCCGAGTCCTTTTAATTGTTTTAAGGTTTCAATTAGCTTATGCTGATCCCGAGGATGAAGCCCGATTGATGGTTCATCTAAGATATATAAAACTCCGGAGAGCTTTGAGCCAATCTGGGTTGCCAATCTTATTCTTTGCTCCTCGCCTCCGGCCAAAGTCGAGGCCTTCCTATCTAAAGTTAAATAACCCAATCCAACATCAATTAAAAATTGGACGCGGTTAATAATTTCTTTGATTATGGGCTGAGTAATTTTTAATTCGCCGGCAGCTTTATGATTGATTAATTTTTCAAAAAAAGCTTTTGTTTTTTCAACCGGCATTTCAACCAGCTGGTCAATCGATTTTCCCGCCACCAAAACGGACAAAACTTCCGGCTTCAATCTTTTGCCCAGACACTGCGGACATTGCTTCACCACCATATACTGTTCAATTTCCTGACGTGTCCAATCAGAATCGGTTTCATGGTGTCTTCTTTCTAAACTAGGAATAACGCCTTCAAATTGACTATCGCCGTAAAGAATAATATCTATAACTTTTTTGGGAAGATCTTTAACCGGCTCATCTAAAGAGAACTTGTGTTTTTCAGATAGTTCTGAAAGTTTTGACCAAAAATAACCCTGCCTGCCAATTTTATGAGATGCTCTCATCCAGGGCCAGATTGCACCCTCGGCTATCGTAAGGTTTTTATTGGGAATAACCGATTCCGGGTCAACCTCTAATTTTTCGCCAAGACCGGTGCATTCGGGACAAGCGCCGAATGGATTGTTAAAGGAAAACAAACGGGGCTCTAGCTCCGGCAAAGATATGCCGCATTCTTCACAATTAAAAAGCTCGCTAAAAATCAAATCGCGATTTTTTTCTTTTTTGTTTTTTCCTTTTTGGCTTATTACAGCTATTCCCTTGCCTAATTTTAAAGCCGTTTCAATTGAATCAGCCAACCTTGACCTATCCAAACCTTCATCTAAGACCAAACGGTCTACCACCACCTCAATGTTGTTTTTTTTCTTTTTATCTATTGTCTTTTCAAGCATCTCCTCAAGCCGATATATTATTCCGTTAAATCTTATCCTAACAAATCCCGCTCTTTGAATTTCTTCCATAATTCCTTTATGTTCTCCTTTTTTAGCGCGTATTACCGGCCCCAGAATAATAATCTCGGACTTTCCCTGCCCTGAGCGCCTCGAAGGGTTCGGTAGTTTCAAAACCTGCTCGATTATTTGATCAATTGTTGAGCGGCTGATCGGTTTTTTACATTTTGGACAGTGAGGTTTTCCGATCCTTGCAAACAAAAGCCGGAGATAATCATATATCTCTGTAATTGTTCCGACCGTGGAACGAGGATTATGGGCTCCCTTTCTTTGGTCAATAGAAATAGCTGGACTTATTCCTTCAATTTTATCTACATCGGGCTTATCCATTACTCCTAAGAATTGTCTGGCATAAGCGGACAAGCTTTCAACATATCTTCTCTGGCCTTCGGCGTACAAAGTATCAAAAGCCAAAGATGATTTCCCGGAACCGGAAAGCCCTGTAATAACCACCAGTTTATTTTTGGGAATATCCACATCAATGTTCTTTAGATTATGAACCCGCGCACCCCTAATTTTTATAAAATTATCAACCATAGGTCGTAATTTAAGTAAGCCATTATACTAATTTTTGAAAGAAATATCAAGAGTATGTATGTAGTTGGTGTAGTGTCAATCATCGGGCGACAACTTTGATAAGCGAGATGTAAACAAAAACCCCGCCTAGCGGGGTAACAACATACAAAACAAATTTATATTGCAAATAACCCTTTTAGTTCTTTAACTTCTGTTTCTAACCTTTCTATTCTTTTACGGTGGCCCTCGATAATTAAATTTTGAATCACCTCCAAACTTTTTTCTACTTTATCAATTCTGTATTCTAATTTTTCCACCTGTTCCTTGGTAGATGTTTTATCAAAACCTTTCTGCACCATTATCGCCAAATCATCTATTGTAATATTTTTCTTTTTCATATTATTTATCTCTTGTGTTTTTATTATACCCCCGTAAAGACCTCTGTCAATTATTCAACTGATATCGAACCTCGTAACAACTTTTTATAAAAATTTTGCCAATCAACAGGTATTAAATTAGCGAGTAATCTTGTTAACTAATAGATCTAAAAGAATCTTTACGTCTTCTTGGGCCTGGGCTTCACTCTTGGCTTCGGTGAATTTTTGCCATTGGTCAAAAATGGCCTTATTATTAATCTCTCTTACTGCATTCTCGAGTTGGAGACGGTCCTCAAAAGAAACGTCTTCCTTGGCTCTGATTACTTTGGTAATAAACAATTTGGTAAAATTTAATATCTTCTCATTGTACTGGTAAATCCGGTTAAGGTCTTTCTGAGTTTGGATGTCTTTATAAAAAATATAACACTGGCCGGCGAGAATGATAACAATCGCAATAAGGGCAGTAATGATAATTAAAATAGTAGTGCGCGGATTTATTTTAAGCATGAAAGTTTATTATTTATTATTATTTTTTAACGGATGCAATTTTTTTATCTCTCATTTTATCGCGATAAAAATTATAAATCAAGAAAACAAACATCAATAGAATAATAATAATTTTCCAATCAAAATATTTTGTTAACCAATTACTACTCTTAAGCTCAATGTTTTCGTGCACGCCAATGCCATTTTTAACCTCAAACTCATTGCTATAGTAAGTTGTATATCCCCAGGCTTCAACTTTTAGATAATAATTTCCTTCGGGCACCAAGAAAGAATATCTGCCCGTAACATCGGTTGTTTGCGGGTTTGCCTGCTGATATCTTTTTGCCGACCAAAGTTCATATAATTTTGTCTCCGGGTTCAACCAATATAAAGTGACCTTAGCGTTGCTAACTCTTATTTGCCCTTCTGGTTTTTGGTAATAAATATACCCTTCCGGGTCAACAACAACAATTAAACTCATTTGGGTCGGTTTTAATCTTTGGTCCTCATAATCAGTTACTGTTACAATTTCGTATTCTCCATCAACAGCCGGAGAGATTATGTCCGCTGTCCAGATACCGTCTCCATCCGGGTCAGAATAATCAAATTCTTGGACAACCAATCGCTCTTCAGTATTAACCGGTTCTTCTCTAATATTCACAGGAATTAACGAGGCAGTGGCTAATTTTGGAGTAATTTCAATTGAAGCTCTTGGCTCTTTCTTTTTGAAAAGCAGATAACCCTTAATTGCTTTGGCTGGTTTATCCGGCTTAACAATAAGTTGAAGCGATTTGTTGGAAATCACCTCTATTTTTTGCTGCGGCTCGCCCTGTCGGTCAACATAAAGATTGGCATTCTGGTCAATCAAACCGTTGCCTGTTCTGGCAAAAACAATTTCAGAAGGTATTTTCATTTTTGCCTCGCTGGTTAATTGTCCCAAAAGAACTCCCTCGGGAAGAACGCGCCCTGCCTCCAAATCAGCGGAAGACAAACCAACCACTTCGGTTAACCCGGGCAAGATTAAATTAGTTCCCACCAACTTGCTAACATCTGTTGCTCTGGAAACGCCGATATCTTTAAATGTTTGTTCCAACTGCGGTAATTTTTGAGCAAGGGCGTTTAATTTTCTCGGCATCGGACCTAAAACAAAACTTTTCAATTGTCCCACCGGCAAAATTTCCGTTTGTTTTTTGAGCGCAAATGGCGTTTCTTTTTTAACAACTTCTTCTATCGGGGGGAATTCTATTTTTGACGTTTCTTTCGGCTTTATAATTTCCGCAATTTTTTCAGTTATTTTTTCTATACCTTCAACAACTTTTCCCGGCAATTTAGTTATTTTTTCAACCGCCTTACCCGGTATTTCAACTATCTGTTGAACAATTGCTTTTTTCCCTAAATAAATTGTGTCAAAAACAACTTCTGACCCTTGGCCCCAAGCAGTAAAAAACTTAACATAAACTGTTTTATCTCCATCGCCCCCTGGCAGAACCCATTGTTTTGTAGTTTGATATAACTCCTGGACCGCGTTTATAAAATCGGGGTTGTTAGATATTGCCACTCTGGCAGTATCTGAACCTGCTTTTAAAAGAAGGGTGACAACTGGAGTTTCCGTATTTGAATCATTATTGTTTATAAAAACAGAAAAACCTCCGGTTGGAATAGAGGGGACGCTGTAGGCGCCCGAAGGCAATCCTCCGCCACCACAACCACTGGTAGTTTTGCTAACCCCATCAGTAAAGCCGGTCTCTACGCTATCCCCATTCCTGGCTTTAATTCTAAATGTGTATGATGTGCCGCAGGTCAGGCCGGACGATGTCCAAAAGAGCGCTGTGAGCCAGCCCGAGTTGGTAGAATTGGTTGTGTTTTCAATATAGTATTCGGTACCTGTGGGGTTGGAGTTAGCTGTCCAAGTAGCAGTTATCTGAGAAGTAGAATCAGCAGTCAGGGTTGGGGTGGTGGGAGCATTGGCTAAGGTGTATTTAGTTGAAGTCGAAGAATATTCAGAGGTGTTACTCAAAGAATCCTTGGCTCTGACCTTGTAGGTATATTGTGTGTTTATGGATAATCCCGTGTCTACAAAAGTAGTGGACGATTGCCAATCGCTTGAAGACCCGCCTGTATTAGTTGATGTTTCTTCAAATTGGTAAGACAAAGTAGCTAGACCACTGGGGTCAGTCGCTGTTTGAGCTGTAATTGTCAGTTGAGAGGTGGAATCAGCTGTGATTGATGAAATCCCGACATTGGTTGGTGCGGTGGTATCGGTCTCAATCACAATGTCTTTGTTGGCGGCGAGGTTGGTGGTCGGGACGAAATTGGTCATTGAATTTCCCGCTTGGTCTGCAATGGTTCCTGAAATACTGGAAACGGTTAAATCAGAACTGGCGTCTCCATTTTGAACAGTGTAATTGCAGGTTCCTGTTGTGGCGCTGGAAACAGTAAAAGTACAAGTTCTGTCAGTGTCTCCTGTTTCCAAAGTAACTGTCACATTCCCAGTTGAAGTTACTGCTTCTGAAAAGGTTACATCAATGTCAATTACTTCATCTGCTCCATAGGTTCCATTGGTTTTATCTGAACTGACGCTAGTAATAGTAGGAGCTGTTGTGTCCCAAACTAAAGTGAAATCATCTGAAGTAGAGTTGGTGGCATTGTCAGCTGCGGTAAATCGGATAACATATGTGCCGTCTGTATTAGCGCTGATGGTTGTGCCTAGTGCGGTGGCAGAACCAAAAGTGATTGTTCCAGGACCTGATACTTTTGACCACTGGTAAGAAGAAGCATTAATCTCGCTGCCTGCATCAGTGGCAGTGGCGGTCTGGGTAAATTGAGTTTTCTTTGTCTGGTCTGTGCCTGCGTTGACAGTGGGGTTGGTTTTATCAATCTTAACTATCTTTGAAACAGTTGTCTGGGTATTACCAGCATTATCTTTGGAGCCGTATCTGAAATATGTTGTTCCTTCAGTGATAATTTGGACTGGTGTTGTATAACTAGTTCCTGTAGATGGGTTGCAGGTGTTGACTGCGTCAGTGCAGTATTTCGTCCACTCGCAGCCAGACACATCGCAGTTTGGAGTTAGAGTGATTGTTTGATTGCTTGTTTGCCAAACATTGTTTTTTGCGCCGTAATCATCTGCGGTTGTCGGCGCTGTGGTATCTATTGTAAAAGAAGTAACAGATAACCAATTAGAACCATTGCCTACTGCGTCAGTAACCTTAACTTGACAATTGCTGTGGACTCCATCGCCAAGAGTATTAAAAGTAATGGTGTTATTCCCTGCTGTGGCTGAAGTTGTGGCAGAAGAACAATCTCCCTGATAAGATATTGTGCCTGCTTCGTCAGATGAAAAAGTATAGTTAGGGGTGCTATCATTTGCAGGGGTGGGAACTGCTGTAATTTCGGCAAGAGCTGGCGCTGTTGAATCAACCGTGTATGTTGTTGTTCTTTCTGTTGAATAATCTGTTCCATCGTAGGCGCGACAATAAACTGTGCGCGTTGTGTCGCCGGTTGAAACATTGTAAGTGCAGGTCATTGAGGAATACGGGCTTGCGTAGCTGGCGTTGGCTTGCGAGCACAGAGTGTTTGCCGAGGTAGCTGTGCCTGTTTCGTTGCAGTAATAATATAACGCGTCGCTTTCAGCGTCTCCCTGCCCTGTTGGAGTAATTGTTATTTGGCTTCCTCCTTTTATCGGGTCGGGGGAATCTGAAACGTTCGTTAAAGTTGGCGCGGTGTTACTCAAAAAAGCCACAATTATTGAATCTAAAACAGGGGTGTCTGTTCCGTCGGAAGCAAACGACATTTTGTAGTAAAAATTAGCGCTGGTCCAGCCGAGCCCGGACAAACTAATAGTATTCGCTCCAGCAGAAAGAGTGTCTGAGTTGTTTAAAACGCCCGCCGAACTATACCAATTTGTATTATTCTGGCTAAACTGGCAAGTCAAACCAGTGCCAGACGGAATATCGGTGGCAGTATAGCCAAAAGAAGTTATACTGGAAACTGTTTGGCCAGAAAGCAAATTGGTTGAGGTTAAAGAACCGGTAGTATAATAGGTGTTTGTCGTAGAAAAAGTATCAATAAGATTTAATGTTATTGATTTCAAAACAGGAGTGTCAGTGCCATCTGAAGTAAATAATATTTTATAATAAAAATACCCTGTTTGCCATTTAAGAGCGGACAAATCAATTGTGTGCGTCCCGGAAGAAAGGGTGTTTAGGGCATTAACAGTTCCCGCTGAATCATACCAATTAATGTTGTCTTTGCTGAATTGTATTTTTAATCCTGTGCCGGCTGGAATGGCAGTAACGTTATATGTAAAACTGTGTATTATTGAAGCGCCTGCGGCTGAAAGAAGATTTTTTGAAATTAAAATACCTTCTGTGTTATAAGCCAATGCTTTGCCAGGAAAAAACCAAAAACCAGCCAAAATTATAGCAGTAAGTAAGACAACTTTTTTTATTTTTCCATTAACTTCTTGTTTCCTAAGTTTTTGAACAGATTTTATCATAATTGCCAACAGTGTAAATATAAGGATAAAAACGCGGCAAAAGGCATTTAACAAGCATTTTTTTCCGCAATTTATAAGTATTATAATGCTTCATCATTCCCAAATAAGAATTTACGCTTGCTAAAAATTTTCCAAACTCGTCTTTTGATAATTTACGTCTCTTTTCTGAAAGAAATTTATTCCAGTATTGAATTTTTTTATAAAAATTACCTTTTATTTGATTCCGAATATAAGTGCGATATGGTTTTATTATTGTCCCGAGAAAAGCCACTCCTTTGGAAAAATGCTGAAGATATATTTTGTTAGGATGAATCTCCAGCAAAAAATTTCTTTTCAGATAATCTCTTAAAATAGGAATGAGAAATCTTGTGGACTTCTTATTTTGATAAACAATAACTAAATCATCCACATACCTGCAATAATATCTACAGAAAAGTTTATTTTTAATAAAATGGTCAAAGTCGTTAAGATAAATATTCCCAAACAACTGCGATGTCAGATTGCCGATGGGCAACCCCTTATTTTCTCCGGCATAAAATAAACTTTTGGATTTCGGCAGGCCCTGCCAGTCTTCTCTTTTTCCTTTTGTGCGGCAATTTTTTGTATGGTCGTGAAATATAATTTTACGGATAAGCCGTAATATAAAATCAACATCAAAATCGGTTGTTTCTCTAAAACGATCTAATGTTTCTTCAACTTTTTTATATAAAATATGCTTATCCATAGACATAAAATATCCCTTTATATCTAATTTAAGAATGTAACAATCCTTTTTATAATTATCAGAGCAAGAACGAATAAAACGATCTGTCCGTTTAATGCCGCAAGAAGTTCCTCTGCCGACTCGACAGCTATATGTGTCATTAATAAATAATCGTTCAAAATACGGATTGATATAATTATAAATTAAATGATGGACAATCCTGTCGCGGAAGCCAGCGGCAAAAATTTCTCGTTTTGTCGGCTTAAAAGAAATAAAACAAATACTTGGACTAATTTCATATTTTTCACTTTTAATCTCTTCATAAAGTTCAAAAAGTTTTGATTCATAATCTATTTCAAAAGCCAGCACATTTATAGTGGAACGTTTATTTTTTCTGGCATCATAGTACGCTTGGAACAAATCATATAAAAGTTGTCTTCCAAAAAAAGTGTTCATAATTCAAGGTTTATAGTAAAGGGCTGATACCAGTTCTTGAGGCAGCGGACCGAAAAGCCGTTTGCCTTATCGTTGGTGTTGCGGTTGACCGTCGCGTTGCCAGAATTCAATTTGCGATTCCAAGCGCTAGTACCACTCTGCAAAGATGTCCAGAAGTTCCCGTTGGAAGAAAGATTGTTGAACGACCCATCGGTATTGCGGTTGCCAGCTAAAAAATAATGGCCGTTTAATTTCTCATATTTTCTTTAAGCAGAAAATATGAAATTGCTTTTTGCAAATATACCTTGCCAAATTGGCAAGAAGACCATTGAACTGATAAATAAGCGCGCTCGCTTAGGCCGCCCCAGTTAGATAATAAACATCTAACGGGGTAAATAACCATAAGCGATTCTGGCCCTTTATTTTTGCGACTTTTCCCAAGCAGTAAGTTGTTTGGAAACACTCTCGACCTTTTCGTTGATATCTACAAACCTTTTCAATCCCACCTGCCCCAAATCTCTTGTTAATCTAAAAAACATTCTAATTGTTTCAATTTTTTCTCTTGCTTTTTCAATATATGGTCTTTTGGAAAAACTGGAATTGGCTCTATAAATATTAGTTATCATTTCCATTGCCTCCCTTTTTATATTCTCGCCCAAAGTGTATTTATACTCCCGGTTAAAATCTTTTATCGCTCTAAATATATCAATCAAAAGATCATAACTGGCTTTGTATACTGGGAGATGATTATATGTGGCCATAATTTTGAATAGTCAAATAGCCGAATACACATTGAAATTGCGGCGAAGCCGCAATTTCAATGTGATCAGTTCTTGAGGCAGCGGACCGAAAAGCCGTAGGCCTTATCGAAGGTGCCGCGGTAGACCGACGCGCCGCCAGAACTCAATTTGCGATACCAAGCGCTAGTCCCACTCTGCAAAGATGTCCAGAAGTACCCGTAGGAAGAAAGATAGAAGAACGACCCACCGGTACCGCGGTCGCCAGCTAAAAGACCGGAGAAATGCGTGGAATCAACGGTCTTTAATGTTGTTCCTTCGTTGGTGCCGCGCCAGCCAGTAGTACTGGCGTCGTATGGAAAATCCGTGGCGCAGGTTCCTGATGTGCAGACAGTCAATTCTAATGTGGTGTACTCGTCGTGGGTTGGAATATGCCAGCCGGTTGGGCAGATGCCTTGAGCTCCGGCTGTTGTTGAACCGCACATTGCCTGATTCCATTGGTATAACCCCCCGTTTGAGGTGCAGTTTGCTTCGGTATCTGAATAACAATATTTTTGGATTGAAGCGCAACTGGTGCCTTGTGTGTTTGCTCCGGCGGTCAGTGTTCCCACATTGATATTTTGACGCATCCAGCACTGGCTTCCAATTAAAACAGTTGAATAGGTTTTAGCATCCCTTGAATCAACTAAAGTATTGCCGCAAACCCAGGAAGAGCTGGCGGACAAAGAAACCGTTCCGCCTGTCGTATCTACGGTAAGATTTGTGCTATCGGCGATTTTAGTTGTATCGGCAAAGTTATCCGTAATGGTTGCGGGGGTTGGGTCAACAATCCAATCAATATCAACATTACCAATAATCTTTAAATCAAAGACATCTGTGGGTGTTTGTAGGTTGGTGAGATATACTTTGTAAATGTTTTCTTGGTCTATGTTTTCAAAGGCGGTAATCAGCTGGTCGCTGTTTTCCTGATAAACCTCTACTCTGACGCTTTCACTCGGATTTGTTGGTTTGGCATAGAGGGTAATGTCATTTTGGTTGGTGAGGATTTGTTGGAAAGTAATTCTGACGTAGTAGTTGTTTTCTATAGTTACCCAAACATTGTCTTGGGCCTGTACTTGGTCGTAGATGTCTTCAATAATATTTCTGTCTTGGTCTAACTTGAACGCCTTGGAGATAAAAATGATATTAAATATCTGCTCTGATAAATGAGGCACTGTCCACTCTACATAATCAAGCTTGCCATTGTTGTTAAGGTCATAGGCATTGAATTGCACATCCTGATTATTGTTGTTCTGCCACTTGATTTTTATCTTGTTTTCCTGACCTACCTTGAAAATTTCGGGAATGGTGGTGTAGGCCAAAACATTTGTGTATTCAAATTCATCCGGAGCGGAAACAGCGACTAATTTTCCTGTGTCTGTTTCCTGCTCTGTAATTTCCGGCACCGGGGTCTCGTATTCTATGGCTATATAATCGCTGACTTCCGGAGCAAGAGCAACTTCTTCTGCGGGCGGAGTGACCTCTTCTTCTGGTTGCGAAGGAATAATCTCTTCCGCTGGAGAGGGTGGAGTTTCTTCTACCGGCGGTTGTTCTTCTATTACCGGTTGGTCAGACGGCGACACTGTTTCTAATATATCCACATTTTCTATTGGAAGCTCTTGGAGGGTCGGACCTTCCAAGGGCACTTCCGCTGAAGGCGGAGTAATTTCTTCTGTCGGAGGAGCTATTTCTTCTATTGGTTGGGGACTAGTTTCTTCTACCGGCTGAACTGGTTCCTCTTGCGCCGGCGGGACAGATTCTTCGGGCTGAATAAAGGGAGTTAGGTCAACAAACTTATTGTCTTTTGTTTCAATAATTTTAACTTCGGCTTGTTTTTGTTCTTCTTTTTCTGCTTTTTTCTCTTCTTTAATTTCTTCTTTCTCTTCTTTGAATATTTCTTTAATTTGGTCAGCAGCGTTTTCAAGGCTGGCGGTTAAAGAGTGCCAGGCCATGACTAGGATGTTTGGTTTTTGGGTCTTGGGCTGGATAAGGGTGGCCAGCAGTTCCTTTCTTTTTTCCTGGGTCAATGTTTCAGGCTTTTCTTTTACGACGCTGAGAGCGGCTTGGCCTGTTTTGATGGTGATGTTTTGGGCGTCTTTGGGAAGCTCCAAATATCTTTTATCCTTCTGAATAGCGCTGGCAGTCACAACCTTTACCCATTTAACCGGCTGGCCGGCTATGATTATGTTTTGTTTGATTGCAACCTCTTTGATAATCTGGTCTTGGGGTATTTGGGGCCTGAAAATTCCAGCTTGGACTCCCAGCAAAACAAGAACGACAAAAACCAAAAAAGAAAAAAAGAGCCGTAGCTCTTCTTTTTTAAGTTTTCTTAAAACAAACTCTTTTACAAGATTGGCGGGAATGGAAATTTTCTTTGTAAATTTATTTTTTTCTTCCATATAATTAAATAGAAATTTTAATAATAATTCTTTTTTTAGCTAGTTTTCCTGAAGTCAGACTTCGGGAAAATGCTTACAATTGGTTGGTTGAAATTGAGGGTGACCGGCGATTTCATCCTAATTTAATTTTTTTTATCTCTTCTTCAAAAAATTCATGAAGCTGCTGTTTTGAAACAGATTCTTTCAAAAAATTTATTCTCATTTCTCTTACATCCTGTAGATAAATTAACTGTTCTAAAAACAATCTGCCATTAAACTCATCTTTGTATTTTTTCTCGGCAATACTGATTATACCATTCAAATCAATGTATTTATCTTTTAAAATAAAATACAAATCAATATAATCTTTTAAACTCGGCCTTCTTCCTAAAACATTGGCTTTCATAGCCGCTATTTCAGAAATTTTTAAAATATTCACGCCCTGATAATTTATAAATCCAAGAATAGGCGGAAAAAGATATTTAACAAAATCTATTTTTATTTTATCAATTTTTACGGTAAGTTGATTTGAATTATTAATAACAACAGAAATTTTATAATCTTTAAAAACTTTTTCTACTTTATCTAAAAAATTTGGAGAAATCTTTTTATTAGAAAACAAATCAAAATCAACAGAAACTCTATGCCCTATTTGTAATGCTAAAGCGGTTCCGCCCACCAAATAAAAACCGCGGAATTCTTTAAGTTTCTGGAATACTTTTTGCCTCTTTGATCCGATGGCTTCGAGATACATATTTTAATTTATTTATTTTGAGAAGAAGCGACACTAACTTCAGCGCTCTTTCGCGAAAAGCGCTAATCGGAATATTTTCAATTATTTCTTTAGATTTTTCTCTGCCGTAATATTTAAAAAGCCACTGCCAATGTCGCCAATCGCCATAATTTATTACTTGAATTATTATTTCCTCTTCATTTTCTTGAATGTTAAGCTTTGAAAAATCGCAATACCAAAAAAGCGGTTTGAAAAACTGAGGAAGTGTTTTTTTTTCAGCGGAAACCATAATTACGAGCGAGGGAGCCCCGCTTAGCGGGGCGACCGAGCGAAGTGATTATATAAAAAGGTTTCTATAAATAGAAACTAAAGTTTATATATTGTAATTATATCATATTTACTTTTAAAATTCCATCATTTGCTATTTTCCTAAAAACCTGCTATTATTGGTATAATAAGAACCTGCCTGCTGGCAGAACCTTGATTCGCTAATGTATTGCAGCTCACGCTACATAATATATAATCTTGAATTAACGAAATGGGGAAAATTCTTTCTCAATTAATCGCGGGCATTTTGGGTTTATGGTTGGCTGTTATTTTTATATCTGAAATTAAAATAAGAATTCTGCCCGATTCAAACTTCTTTGGGGTTCCTTTAACTGCTCAGTGGCATATTATCGTTTTTTTGGGACTAACTCTGGGATTGCTTAATATATTTTTAAAACCGGTCTTAAAAATGATTGCCCTGCCCTTAAGAATCGTAACCTTAGGTCTTTTCAGTTTAGTAATAAATATGGTCTTAATTTGGGCGGTTGACCTAATATTTCAAGAAATAACAATACCCTGGTTCTGGCCTCTTTTATGGACAACTCTTATTATTTGGTTCTTAAGTCTGATAATCCCTATGTTATTTGGGAGAAAGGAAAAAGGATAAAAATGATGCCAATATGCTAATTTTATGCTAATCTACGAATTACGAATACGTATTTGCAATTAGCGAAATTGGCATAAAATTCGTTGATTAGCATCACATTGTTATGCAACAATATTTACTTATAATCCAAATCATAGTCTCTATTTTAATAGTCGTTTGTATATCCCTGCAACAAAGAGGAGCGGCTTTGGGTTCTGCTTTCGGCGGAGGAGGAGAATTTTATGCAAGCAGGCGAGGTCTGCAAAAGAAGCTTTTCTATGCGACCGTAGCCCTAACGACTCTCTTTATTCTTTTGGGAATCCTCAATCTTTTAATCTAACAAATGAAACAGATAAAACTCCCAAATCTCTCTCAATGGAAAAGGATTTTTAAAATACTCCACAAAAAAGAGAAAATAGCATTTCTTACCTTTTTGGTTTTAGCTCTAGGGTCTTTAATTTTTCTGTTAACCAGCCTTTATTTGGACCATACTAAAATCGCTCCAGCTTTCGGAGGATCTTTCAGCGAGGGAGTAGTTGGCCAACCGAGATTCCTCAACCCTATTTATGGCGAAACCAATGATGTTGACAGGGATTTAATCGAACTTATTTTTTCCGGACTGATGTCTTACGATAATACGGGGCAGATTGTTAAAGATATGGCCTCGGATTATAAAATCTCAGAGGACGGCAGAGTTTATGAGTTTACGCTAAAAGACAATATTTTCTGGCACGATGGTAAGCCCTTCACTTCAGAAGATATAATTTTTACAATAAAAACAATCCAGAACTCCGATTATAAAAGCCCTTTAAGGGCTAACTGGTTAGAGGTAGAAACGGAAATGATTTCAGAAAAATCCTTTCGTTTGAAATTAAAAAGCCCCTATAATTCTTTTTTGGAAAACTGCACCCTAAAAATAATACCAAAACACATTTGGGAAAGTATATTGCCGGAGAGCTTCGCCCTTTCTTTTTATAACCTTCAGCCAATCGGCTCTGGCCCCTACAAATTTAAGGAGTTAAGGCAGGCGGACACCGGCTTTATAAAATCTATAACACTGAAATCTAACCAAAATTATTATCAAAAAAAGCCGTTTATTTCTGAAATTTCCTTCAAGTTTTTTGAAAAAAAAGAAGATTTAATTAAAGCTGCAGCCAAAAAAGAGATTGACAGCTTTTCCTCCGCATATCTGAACGGCCAAACTTCTTTGCCGAAAAACTTCTCTTTTTATTCTTTTGCAACGCCGAGATATTTTTCTATTTTTTTCAATATTACAAAATCCGATATTTTTGCTGACAAAAAAATAAGATGGGCATTGAATTATGCCATAAACAAACAAGAGATAATTGATGGAATAAATTCTCCGCTTCTTAAAGAATACAATGCCGAAGTTTTCCGGATTGTAGAATCGCCGATTCTGCCTGATTTTTTTGGATATCAAGACCCTTCAGAAATTTACGGCTTTAATATTGAAGAGGCAAAAGAACTTCTTGATGAAGCAGGATTTAAAGAAAACGACGAGGGCAAAAGGGAGAAAAGCATTATTAAAAATCCTGCCTTTCAGTTTAAAATAAACCTTGCAACCGGCTCGCAAGGAAAAGATGTTGAAGAGCTTCAGAAATGTTTGGCAAAAGACCCTGATATTTACCAAGGCGAGATCACAGGATATTTTGGGAAAGCCACCAAAGAAGCGGTCACTAAGTTCCAGGAAAAATATTCTATAAACATCACAAATTTCGGCTCTGTCGGTAAAACAACCAGGGCAAAATTAAACGAACTTTGCACTCCCCCGCCCCAGACAACCCTACCGCTTCAATTCACCTTAACAACAGTCAACCAACCGCTGTTGGTCCGGGTTGCGGATATTTTAAAATCCCAACTGGAAAAAATAGGCGCGATGGTTGAAATTAAAGCGCTGGACATCCAAGACTTAAAACCAATAATCAAAGAAAGGAATTATGATGCTTTGCTTTATGGAGAGGCTCTGGGTATGCTTTTTGACCCATATCCCTTTTGGCATTCTGCCCAAATAATTGACCCGGGCTTGAATCTTTCCGGTTATGAGAATAAAAACGCCGACAAGCTGTTAAAAGAAGGCAGAGAAACATTAGATGAGGATATAAAAAAAGAAAAATACGAAGAGTTCCAAGAAATATTAATTGCGGACGCACCAGCAGTATTCTTATACAACTCCAGCTATTTTTATTTTATTGATAATAAGATAAAAGGGATTGAAACCAAAAAAATAATCGACCCAGCTAGAAGGTTTTCCAACATCGAAGATTGGTATTTAAAAACCCGCCGGGCTTGGAAGTAGATTTAAAAAAATGGATATTAATCTAAAAAAACTTAAACCGGATATTCGCCACCTCAACGATATGAGAGAGGTTGTTTATGATAAAGAGTGGTTAAAAACAGCTCCCAACCTTGAGCTCTATTATATGTATAGAGGATTAAAGGAAAAAAACGGACTGAGATACAACATCACCGTTGTTCCAACAAGAATGCTGGGTAAGGAGCTCGTTAAAACAAAGGGACATGTCCACATTGGAAGTTTTGGAGAAACCTATACTGTTCTTGAGGGAGAGGCGATTTATCTTATGCAGAAAACAAAAGACAATATTGTAGAAGATATTTATGCGGTAAAAGCACAAAAGGGCGAATCAGTAATAATTCCTCCTCTTTACGGCCATGTAACCATTAATCCATCTAACCAAGATTTAAAAATCGGCGACTGGAGTTCTCAAAATTGCAAAAGCGACTATTCTTTATTTGAAAAATTAAACGGCGCCTGCTATTACTACACCAAGAAAGGATGGATCAAAAACGAAAACTACAAAAACGTTCCTCAAATTCGCTTTGAAAAACCTATGGTCGGAGAATTGGATATAAAATCAATTTTAGAAACCACAAAATGAGATGATTTCTAGGCGCGACAACAAAAGATAGTGTTCCACTACCTTGAGGAGGAGCAACGAAGAAATCAGCCATTTTCTGGCTTCCCTCGCTAGGGCGAAGCGACATTTCAAGCAATCTTCTGTGTTACTCGTTGCTCATGTGTAATTAATACACACATCGCTCCTCGCGCCTTGAATCTTGCTTGAATCCGCTTCGCTAAAATGACTTTATATCCAATTCTCCGACCTAAAAATCTTTGCCAAAAGATCTAAGTTTTTTGAAAGGACAGGATTAATTATGCCGCGGTGGCGGAACTGGAATACGCGCAGGGCTCAGAACTCTGTCCCCGCAAGGGGTTGTGGGTTCGACTCCCACCCGCGGCACAAAAATTAATTCTCTTTTGTATCATTAATTAATATTTTTATGATTAGAAAACCAAAATATCATCCGCCAGCAAGCGGACAAAATTTGCGCATAATCCCTTTGGGGGGTTGTGAAGAAGTCGGTCGAAACATGACTGTTTTTGAGTATGGAAAAGATATCCTAATAATGGATATGGGCATTCAATTCCCCGAAGAAGATATGCCCGGCGTTGATTATGTTATCCCCAATGCCGAGTATTTACGGGGCAAGGAAAAAAATATTAGGGGTGTTATCTTTTCTCATGGTCATTTGGACCATATTGGAGCAGCCCACATCCTTTTGGAAAAGATAGGCAATCCTCTTATTATCGGCCGGCCTCTTACTATAGAAATGATAAAACGCCGGCAGGAAGAAGCAAGACGGGGAAGCTCAAAGAAATTAAAAATCGTCTATATAAAAGACGTAAAAGACAGAATAAATCTTGGGAGTTTTTCAGTAAGTTTTTTCCCAATAGACCATTCTTTTATGGATGCGGTGGGAACAATATTACAAACTCCGTCAGCCACAATAATTCATCCTGGTGACTGGACTATTGAAAGGGGACCTGTCGGAAGAAAGGAAATAGAATATAATCATCTTTCTAAATTAAAAAAACCAACCATTCTGATGTTGGAAAGTTTGGGCGCGGTTAATAAAGAAATGCCCATCACTGAAGAGCAAATGTTAAAAAACCTGCATGGTTTAATAAGCAGCGCGCCAGGAAGGATTATAATTGCTACTTTTTCCTCGCAGTTGCAAAGAATAAAACAAATTCTTGAATACGCCCAAAAAATTGGGAAAAGAGTTGCCTTTGATGGCTACTCAATGAAATTGAATGTAGAAATAGTAAAAGAACTGGGGTATATCAAACCGATGAAAGACACGATAATTCCCATTGAGAGAATACATGATTATCCTGAAAACAAAATAATAGTAATATGCACGGGGGGACAGGGAGAAGAAATGTCGGTTTTGCCCAGAATTGTCACCGGAAACCATCGTTTTATTAAAATAAAGAAAACGGATACGGTTGTTTTTTCTTCTTCAATAATTCCAGGAAATGAAAGGGCTATCCAGCGGCTTAAAGACAACCTTTACCGCCTTTCTGATAATGTTTTTCATGGGGAGATAATGGATGTCCATATATCGGGGCACAGTAACATATATGATATTGAAAAAATAATTAAACAAATTAAGCCCGACTATTTTATACCGGTTTATGCCAATCATTTTATGCTAAAAGAGGCTGCTAAAATAGCGTATAAAGCCGGCATTAAAAAAGAAAGAGTATTTGTTCCCGACAATGGTTCAATTATAGAAGTAACCAGGGGCGGTGTGAGAATGTTTAAAGCGGGGGTACCTACCAATTATATATTCGTAGACGGATTAGGGGTTGGCGATGTCGGACAGGTTGTTTTAAGAGACCGCCAGATGTTGGCAAATGATGGAATGTTTGTTATTGTAACAATAATAGATAGGCAAACCGGAAAAGTAAGAGGGTCGCCGGATATAATCTCAAGGGGTTTTGTTTATTTGAGAGAATCAAAGGATTTACTCGCTCAAACAAGGCGAAAAGTGATTGATATTGTAGACAAGGCAGCGGGATCGGGAGGAGCGATTAACTGGGTTTATATCAAAGATGAAATCAGAAACAAAATCGGTGATTTTCTGCATTCAAAAACCCAAAGAAGGCCAATGGTATTACCAGTGGTCATCGAGGTATAATTATTTTTAAAAACATGCGCATTTTATCAGGAATTCAACCAACAGGCGATATCCATATCGGCAATTATTTGGGGGCAATCAAACAGTGGCTTCTACTCCAAGAAAAAAATGAATGTGTTTTTTTTATTGCTGATCTGCATTCTTTGACCGTGCCTTTTGATCCAAAAATTCTTCAAAAATCTATTACTGAAAAAATAATTTCTTATATTGCTGTCGGTCTGGACCCGGAAAAAAGCATTATTTTTGTCCAATCTCAAATCAAAGAGCACGCTGAACTTGCCTGGATTCTGAATACTCTCTGCCCGGTGGGAGAATTAGAAAGAATGACTCAATACAAAGAGAAATCAAAAAAGTTCAAAGACAATATCAATGCCGGACTTTTAGATTATCCCGTTTTAATGGCGGCGGATATTCTCCTTTATAAGACCGATGCGGTACCGGTGGGCAAAGACCAAACCCAGCATGTTGAATTAACAAGAACTTTAGCCAAAAAATTCAACCAAAAATTCGGCAAAACATTTGTAGAACCAAAAGCAATTTTACCCAAATTCGGTTCAAAAATTATGAGTTTGACCAACCCCAAAAAGAAAATGTCAAAAACAGACAACCCCCAAAGCTATATTTCCCTGTTTGATACGCCAGAAAATATCCAGAAAAAGATAATGGCTTCCACCACCGACTCCGGGAAACAGATAAAATATGATTTAACTAAAAAGCCCGGGGTTTCCAACCTTTTAACCATTTATAGTCTTTTAACTGACAAACCGATTAAAGAATTGGAAAAAAAATTCAAAGATAAGGGTTATGCAGACCTTAAAAAATCTTTAGCCAAAACAGTTATAGAGTTTTTAGAACCCTTCCGCAAAAAACAAAAAGAACTTGTGACAAGAGATGTTTATATAAAAGAGATTTTAAGCAGAGGGAAAAACCGCGCCCAAACTATTGCTCAAACAACAATGCAAGAAATAAAGGAAAAGGTGGGATTAGTTTAAAAAATTAAGGTGTAATATCTAAAATAAAAAACAGTCCCGCCATAGCGGGACTATTTTTTTGTCCACTATTGGGTTTACAAACTAGAAATAAAATCTGTAATTTCTTTCTTTTTTTCCTCTAACAGTTCTTTTTTATTCGCTTCAATGGTTAATCTTAAAAGTGGCTCGGTATTGGACGGCCGCAGATTAAAATACCAATCATCATATTCAACAGTAACGCCATCCAAATACTCTTGGCGGCCCGAAGAATACTTTTCTTTTATTTTATTTAAAATCAAATCCTTATCCTCAACCTCAAAGTTTATCTCAGAGGCCTTGGAATAAAGAGTAAGTTCTTTGGCCAATTCAGAAACCTTTTTCTCGGCTTTGGAAATAACCTGTAAAAGGATAAATAAAGCCATCAGAGAAGAATCCCCGTAAAAATTATCTTTAAAGCAGTAATGGCCGGATAATTCACCGCCCATCATGGCATTGCTCTCAATCGCCTTTTCTCTAACATTAACGAACCCAACCTTGGACTTCACCGCATTTCCCCCCCATTTTTCAACTAACTCTGGCACGGATTTGGAGCAAATAGTATTATAAACAATGCCGGCACCCGCTTTCTTTTGCAAAAAGTATTTAGCAAGCAGTAAAATAGTAACATCTGACCCGACTAAATTTCCTTTTTCATCAATTAGAAAAATCCTGTCAGCGTCCCCGTCAAAGATAAAACCAAAGTCAGCCCTTTCTTCTATTATTTTTTTAGATATCTGCTGAGTAACACTCTCTTCCAAAGGATTAGAGGGGTGGCTGGGGAAATTTCCATCTATCTTAAAATTTAAAGGTATTATTTTAACGGATATTTTCTTTTCTAATAAAGGAATGATTTTTGCAGCCATTCCGTTGCCAGTATCAATAACTATTTTAAAAGGCTTTGTTTCTTTTAAATCAAAAAAAGAAGAAATATAATCAACGTAATCTTTTATTAAATTTATTTTCTTTATTTTCCCTTTTGTCCGAGACGGCGCAATAGTAGCCCTCTTTATTTTGCCGTATATATCTTGGCCGCGAACTATTAAAAAATTGCTGTTTGCTTTTCTAACCAATTTTAAACCGTTATATTCTTTTGGGTTGTGGCTGGCGGTTATCATAATCCCGCCGCTGTAATTATTGCTGCCGACAACAAAATATATCATTTCAGTGGGAACCTGACCCAAATCATAAACATTGCACCCCGCTTCGGTAATACCCTTACGAAGCGCTTTAAAAAGAACGGGGGAAGAAAGACGCATATCGTAACCGACCGCCAACTCTTTAGCTTTGATATAGTTAACAAAAACTTTCCCGATTAAATAAGCGGTGTCTTCATTTAATTGATCGGGGTAGATACCCCGGATATCATAAGACCGGAATATTTCAGGGTCAATCATAATATAATTATTGTAGCACTTTTGCCTACATTTTGTCATTAACCCGCGCTCTTTATTCAACTAAAACTTGATTTTTAAAATATTATCCGATATAATGGTCTTAAATTGAATATATCTTATATATTATGAAAATATACGAACTTGTTTATCTTATCTCTCCGGAATTGGAAACCGAGGAAGCAGGAGAACTCGCTTCAGAGATCAGCGCATTTCTGCAAAAAGAAGGAGGATCTATCTTAAAGGCAGAAAATCCTAGTCCGAGGACACTAAGCTACCAGATAAAAGCACAGGGAGCGGCTTTTCAGGTAAATATGGAATTTACTTTAGACCCGGAAAAGTTAAGGGTTTTAGAAGATAAAATAAGAAAGAACACAAAAATTCTTCGTTATATGCTTATTATCAAAAAACCGCCTCGCAAAGAACCGACAGCAAGAAAAATGAGGCCGGTAGGGGCTGAAAAAGCAGAAACACCCAATGAAGTAAAAAATAAAAAAACGGAAAAAAAGGTCGAGTTAAAAGATATTGAAGAGAAATTAGA
>JAHIOM010000029.1 GCA_018895235.1 Patescibacteria group bacterium
AAAGAAAAAAGGCCCCTGCTTGGGGTCGGCGATAGCATAAACGATCTACCAATGATGGAACATTGTGAAATAAAAGCAGTTATTGACCGTCAAAACTCTTTAACCGAGAAAGCAAAACAGAATGGCTGGTTTTTAATTTAAATTTACAGAAGCTTTTTAATCTGTGCAATAATCAAATCGGGATAGTCGTAAACCTGTACCCAATCCAGGGTTCCGAAGTCATTTACTAAAATCCACAACGTACAAAATTAAAGATTTTTACTTTATAGGAACGTAGAAATTATAAAAAATTTCGTATATTCCATTAACGAACAAATCCCATGATAACATTTAAAGAAATGAAAAATGGATTTCTCGGTCAAGATGAGGGCGTGAATTTTCAAAAACCCTACGCACAAGCCAAAACAATCATTGTACCTTTTGGATTAGAAAACACGATTAGTTACGGTGGCGGCACTAAAAAAGGTCCACGCGCTATAATTAATGCCAGCCATCAGGTGGAAACTTTGGATGAAGAAACCCTTAAGTCCCCGTATAAATGCGGAATCGCTACCTTACAAGAACCCGTTATCCCAAAAAATAATAAAGACGCAGTTAATTTGCTTGCAGAAATAGTTGGGAAAATCATTAAAGATAATAAATATCCGCTAATACTCGGGGGAGAGCATTCCTTGACGCAAGGATCTATCGCGGGTTTAAGCAAAAAATATAAAAACTTCTCTGTTTTACATTTTGATGCTCATTCCGACACCAGACTTGAATATCACGGAAACGAATATAGCCACGCGGCAATAATGAGTCAAGTGTTGAAAAAGTACCCCATATCAAAATTGGTTCAAGTCGGAATCCGCAGTTTAAGCAATCAAAATAAAGAACTGAACTTTAGAAAACAAAATAAAAACAAAATAAAAACTTTTTGGGGCTGGAAAAACCCCGGACCTAAAGAAGTTGCAAATGCCATTCCAACTAAAAATGTTTTTATTAGTTTTGATGTAGATGTTTTTGACCCTTCTATAATGCCTTCTACTGGTACCCCAGAACCCGGAGGCCTTTTATGGTGGCCGATATTAAAAATTTTAAAACAAGTTTTTCAAACAAAGAATGTTATTGGCGCTGATATTATTGAACTAGCCCCAAATTCTCGACTCCTTCATCCGGACTTTCTTGTCGCAAAACTCGTCTATAAAATGATTGGATACAAATTTGATAAGATATTAAAATCTTAAGACCGGTCGATTAGCAATTTTTTCGTCAACGAAATTTTCAGATTTGAAGGCGAGAATTTGGAATTGCGAGGAGGCATACTAAAGAATGAAGTCTGCCGACGAGCAATTACATATTTGGAGCCCAAATATGAAAATTGCAGTAGAAAAGTATTGCTAAACGAGCGGTCAGAATATGACAAAACCAACTAAAAAACAATTGCTTAAAGAAATTATTGAACACGTTGACATTAAAAAAATGGATGTCAAAAAATTAATAGATTCTTATCGCAAAATGTCTTTTTCCAGCCGCGATACCGCCCGCGCGGCCGACATTTATAATATGATGCTTAAAGACAAAAAGGCTTCAGTCTGGCTTACTTTAGCCGGTTCTACTAGCGCGGCTGGCTGCATGCAGATATATGTAGATATGGTAAAAAATAAAATGGTTGACGTAATTGTGGCCACGGGAGCCAGCATTGTAGATATGGATTTTTTTGAAGCATTGGGTTTTAAACACTATCGCGGCACTCCATTTGTGGACGACAATCTCTTGCGTTCGCTTTACATAGATCGAATTTACGACACCTTTATCAATGAAGAAGAATTGCAAGTTTGCGACCAAGTCATTGCTAAAATCGCGAATAGTCTTGAACCCCGTCCATACTCTTCCAGAGAATTTATTTGGGAGATGGGAAAATATCTTTCCAAGTATTCCAAAAAGAAAAACTCTTTAGTGCAAGTTGCCTACGAAAATAATGTGCCAATTTTCTGCCCCGCCTTTAGCGATTCATCCGCTGGTTTCGGTTTGATGTGCCATCAGTGGCACAATCCCAAAAACCACGTCTCCATTGATTCAGTTAAAGACTTTTTGGAACTTACCAAAATTAAAATGGCAAGTAAGGATTCAGGATTGTTTATGGTTGGCGGGGGCGTACCCAAAAATTTCGCCCAAGATACAGTAGTTGCAGCGGAAGTTTTGGGCAAAAACGTGCCGGTGCACAAATATGCGGTGCAAATTACGGTGGCAGATGTACGAGACGGCGGCTGCAGTTCGTCCACGTTAAAAGAAGCCAGCTCCTGGGGCAAAGTAAGCACGGTTCACGAACAAATGGTTTACGCGGAAGCTACAACAGTAGTGCCGATAATTGTTGCCTATGCTTACCAAACCGGCTATTGGAGAAATAGAAAGCCGAAAAACTTTCATAATATTCTGTAGTGAAAATAAAATAATATGTCATTATCAATTGGTATCGTCAGGACACAATACGACATATTACGAACAAACAAGAGGAGATTAAGCTGATTCCGTTTGAGTTGTCTATACGGCTCCCAAACACAGAAAGATTCGGAAATAAGCCGAAAGTTTTAGCAGAAAAAGAGCTTAATATAGAAAATTTTTGAAGCCCGAGGAAACTCGGGTTTTTGATTTGACAAATCGGTCAAAAATACATAGATTATAGATAGCAGTTTGAAAACTGAATACTGACCGAAAACCAGAAACAAACCAAAAGGAGAAAAGTCATGGCAATATGCAACAGTTTCCTAAAAGAAGAGGATGATAAATTGGTTGAAGCTGCTTTAAATGGAGAGTTCTCGGGGATACAAAGCTGTTCTCCTGAAATTCGAGAAGCGTGGGAAAAAGCTACGCCCGCGGCGGAAGCAGCAAAAGAAGCAAGAATAATTGAGTGTCTGAAGGAGAATATTGAAAACGGAAGAAGGGATTCTTTAGAGATGTTGGCTAAATCGGAATCTGCAGATCCACAAGCAACGCGCACCAATCTTCAAAAACTCGATTCGCAGGTTGAGCCAACAAATGCAGAATACAAAGCGATGTTTGATGTCGCAAAAGAGATAGGGAAAGTGGAAAACCTGGAAATTGTTGATACGCCTGTCGTTACGGGAATCAATGGCGACCAAAGTGTCTCTGTTGTAGATAAGGAACTTCAGAAAATGGGATATAACAAGCCCATAGACAAAATTCCCCATTTAGATATAGAGACGGTTCGGGCACTAGCCAAAGAAACGTTGAGTTTTCTCTATAACAGTAAAATTCCTGAAGATTGGAGAGATCAAGCTACGGTCAATATGATTGTAGGGATAGACAAACAAGAACCTGGAAGCGAAAAGGGTAAGGTCGCAGTAGAGAAAGCTGTCGCCCCAGATTTATTGAAAGCAGACTTGTATCGCTCCAGAAATCTTTATCTTTTCCAAAATGCAGCAGGAAGGTTGGTTCCTAGAGATACTAAGGATGCCAAAAATGAAAAGGAAAAGAAGGAATTCGAAAAGGAGAGAATAGAATTCCGATGGAAAATTGCTCATGGTATTTGCCACATCAACGATGTCTCAGATGGAAGAATAGACTCTCTAGTAATTAGTCCTGATGGCGCGGCAGCTTTCATGGCTCAACTAAAAGCTGGTCCGGTTTCAGATTATGCTGAACAAGCAATCAGAGAATGCCAAGGTGACCTTGATAGAGTTATGGAGAATCCGGAATTCAGAGCAGAGCTTTTCGCCGCGTGGGTGATGGATTCACCAAAACTTTGCATAGAAGCAAGAAAATTGTTCGACCAAAATTTTTCTAGATAGCGAAAAATAAGCGTCGATATTCCACCTAAACTTTAGGTGGATTTTTTTTAAATTCTTTTATTCTCTTCAATGTGTCTCTAAATTTTTTGTCTGCTATCATTCTTTCTGTAAATGTTAATGAGCTATTATCTAATATCGGATGCCCTGCATAAGTTATGCTTATGAGGTCTTGTTTGCCATTGTAATTCTCGCCAGTTACAACCTTATATCGTTTACGTTCACTGGTTTCTAGAATCTGCCTGTTTATAGCAGAGTGAGCAATAGAAGTTTTGTGTGAAACCCATTTTTGAGGCCACTTATAATTATGAATGGCATTCCAAAGTCCTTTTTCTCCAATTTTGATAAGCTCAAAAGATGTAAAATAGGGTTTTATGTATTGTTCTTTTCTTATGTTTTTTGTTATAGAGATTAATTCTCTCAAATTTGCTTTAAATACTTTTTTTTCTGTTTTTAACAATTCTTTTGCGTTACCATTTTTTATTTTATCACCAAGATCCTGCCATAATCCTATAATTTTTTCATTACTAAAACGGGGAGTTTTATTAACCTCCTCTAAATATTTTTGGAGTTGTCGAGTTTGTTTTAATTCTCGCTTTAGGGTTTCTCTCGCCGCCCCCCTTACTCTCTTTTCTATTTCGTTGCTAACTCCATTTTTATTTTCGTAATTTTCTATCATAGTGATTATTGATATAATACCACAACAAATAATAAAAATCAATTTGACAAAAAGCATTTATAACGGTAATGTTTATTATCAGTTCGTTGACAGTTGAATACAGAATAAGTAATACACAAACCGAAAGGAGAGTTACGATGGCTACCATAGAGATCGAAACGCAAGTCAGAAGATTTGAGAAGGTCTTAGGGGTTAAATTCCCCGGCTCTTACCACCAATTTTTGATGGAACATGATTCAGCACTAATTGACGGCTTTCAGATTTTGGGATTAACAGAGAAAGAAGAAACAGAGGAGAAAGAAGAGCGATTAGACCTAACCAAGATAGCAGAAAGTGCTTCTTGCCCCGTTTGTCAAAAACAAAAGTCCGCAGGGAAGATTACTTGCTACAACTGCTACAACAGGTATTCAAGAGAGACAAACAGAGAGTTGCCCCTTTCTCAATGGGTAAAAGACAATCTTCCAAAAAAGGAAGAGAAACCAAAGGAGAAAGAGCTATCTGTATTAGATGCTACCCTTCGTCTGAGACAAAATAGACTCGACTTGCCAAAAACATTAGTGCCTATTTGTGTTCAGGTGGGTCGTGCAATGTGCTTGGAAACGAAAAAGATTAAGGACGATGACTGCCCTTTAATCGATGTCTCTCTGAACAAAGATGAGCCCTCAATTCCGGTTGGCAATACTTTCGGAGAATGGCTCCAGATCCATCAGGAATACGAGAGAAGATTCAAAGAGGCTTATGCCAGAGTCGAAAGAAGAAGAATCACAACCCAAAAGGTTGTTTTTTTGTTGTTTGACAAATAACTTAAAACAGCATAGTTTAAAGTTAGCAGTTTGAAAACTGAATACTGACCAAACCTCAAACCGAAAGGAGAAAAGAAATGGCAATATGCAACAGCTTCCAGAACGAAAAAGACGACGAATTGGTTGAAGCTGCTCAGAGAGGAGAGTTCTCGGGGATTGCTAGTTGTGGTACTGAAATTGTGGAGAGAGCAGAGCCAGTTATAAAACAAGCAAGAGAATCTTTTGATAGATTTAATTCTGAAATGGATCGTCGTAATAATCCTCCGCCAGAGATGAAAGAACAAATTAAATCAGAACCAATGGCAACACCGAAAGAGATTAAAACAGAGGTGGAATATGCAACAGAAATTGGAGTGAGCAAAAAAGACCGTGATTCTTTACCACTGATGGCTGGGCTTATGCCCGATGAGATAAAGGAAACTGTAGATTTTCTTCATAAGGGAAAAATACCACCAGAATGTTGGAATAATGAAAATAAGGTTTGGAAAATAGCATATATAGACCAACCTGGAAAAACCTCTGCTGGGTGGAGAGGAGTTGCTGATACTCCAGCGCCCGCTGAACATCCTTTAAAGCCAAAGTCAGTAATCGCTGACACTATTAGAATATTTGCAGGTAAGAATGGTGAACGACCAGCTAAAGAAGAACGAAATCTTAATATAGCTCATGAAATTTATCATCGTAATGAGCCAGAATTTATGGAAATAATGGCATATCATGGGGAGGAATGGGAAAAGGCAGTCCAGGTACAAATGCAGAAAGATGCAGTTTCTGAATATTCAGTCCGCGACGTTACTGAAGAAAAAATTCCACAAGAACTTCTGCCATACCACTCTGAATTTCAAGCAGAGCAGTATGCTTATTGGGCAACAGATTCTTCTAAGTTATGTCAAGAAATGTATAATTTTTTTGATAAACATTTTCCTAAACGAACAACTTAGGAAAATAAAACTCCGCAAAAGCGGAGTATTTTTTATTATTTAAATCTTGTTTTTATAGTTTTAGTAGTTTTTATCGTGTTTTTGAATTAGTTTTTATTTTCAATTGCTTCTGTAATTGTGTGACTATTAACATCAGAGATTTTGATAAGCGATTTCTGAAATTGTAAAATCTTTTCTTTTATTCTTGGTTTTAGTGCTTCCTCGCACATCTTCAAAGCCAATTCAAATTGGCCCGAACGTCTTAATAAATCAATCATAATAATTTCTTCGGTCTCTTTATCGCTCCCAAAATTACCTCCCATCTCTTTTGCTTTTTGGAACAACCCAATTGTTATTTTTCGGCATTTTTGAGCTTCTTTATCACTGCCCATATCATCGCAAACCCATACGGCATAAAGCGCCGCCCATCCTGCATTTACATAATTTCCGCTTTTTTCTTCAATTGCGGACCAACAAAGAAACGAATTGGCTAATTTTGAAGGATAAGTAGTATTAAGCAATTTTTGATAAACATTGCTCTTTGTTGTTTCTACTGCTTGTGGTAATAATTTAGAGATATCAGATGCACAGTATCCACAGTGTGGACATCTTTGTACCCAATATTTTATTGTTGATCGTTCCATTTCCGGGGGCCTTGTATCTAAATCAGCTAATCCAGAAGTATTTGTTGAAAGAAGATACCAATGTTCGCTGCTTTTACCGCAAATAGCACATATATATTCTGCCTTTGTTGCCCTTGTCATAATTTTTTACAAATTAATTTACCAATTTTACAAATTAATTATATAATAAACCCGACTTTTTTATAATATTAACATATAAATTGGTTTTACGCAATGCTTTGAATTTGACAAAAATTTGGGGAAAAGTTATCTTACAAATAGTCCCTTGAAAAACTAAACAAAAACCAAACATAGAAGGAGATGCAAGATGAATGGCGATGCAGAACATTTAGTGAATAGGTTTGAAATGTTTCTTGATGCAAAATTCCCTCAATCCTACCGCCAATTCTTACTCGAGCGCGGTTCGGCTGTCATTGATGGATTTCAGATTCTGGGATTACCAAAAAGAGAAGAAGAAACAAAGGAAGAAGAGCCAGATTTTGAGAGGATAAAAGAAGATTTATCTTGCCCTCTCTGCGGAAAACAGAAACAGGCAGGAAGATTTGTCTGTTATCCCTGCTACAATGTATTTGCAGAAGAAGCAAGAAGGGTGGCATCCAAAGGAAACAGATTGTCTCTTCCCTTGTGGGTAAAAGAAAGAATTGCCCAAAAGCAGAAGAAAGAAAAGAAACAAGAAAAGAAGGAATACTCTGCTTTGGAAGCAACCGAGATTCTCCGCGAAGAAAGACCCGACCTCTCTGAAAAACTTGTTGCCATTTGTTTTAACAAAGGACGAGTTCTTTGTCTGGAAACAAGAGAAACGCCAGAGGACGATTGCCCTTTAATCGATGTCTCTCTGAACAAAGATGAGCCCTCAATTCCGGTTGGCAATACTTTCGGAGAATGGCTCCAGATCCATCAGGAATACGAGAGAAGATTCAAAGAGGCTTATGCCAGAGTCGAAAGAAGAAGAAAAGAAACCGAAGAACGTAAAGAAAAGAAATTCGGAGGCAAAAAGGGACTTTTACCTAAGCCCCAAGATTGGCATCCGATTGTAAGCAAAACCCAAGATTACATTGTCGGGTTAACTGCTTTGAGATTTAACTCCATGCTCAACTGTTTGGAGGTTGATGAATTTTACAGCATCGACCATCCGGGATACCAGCCGGGCGGATCAATCCGCAATTTGGTCAATATAATATTCACGATGGCCCGGGACTTTACCGGCTTTCTGAATATTATGTTTACCGATGAGCGCAAAGACGGAAGAGGTAGTCTTTCCAGGCCGGCAAGGTCTGTGCCCAAAGCATTGATTGAGCTGGCAGCGCATTACGGTATTGTTTTTGAGAAAGCAAACGAAGGCAGAATCTCTCATCAAGAGGGCGTCAGCCTTTTCTTCGCAATTCTCGAAATGCCTGAAAAAGCGCAGGAGACGGCGGCAATTCTCGAAGAGGCCGGCTATCTCAACAAAGAGATGCTTACGGAAGTTATTGCTGTCGGCATATGGAGCAAAGAAGAAGTGGCTTGGCTTTTGGAAAACGCTTCTAGGCCGGAAGCAGTAATTTTGGGAACAGACTCGGCGGAAAGCAGGGTGCTTCACAATGATTCTCTTAATTACGGCAAATCGGTCCTAATGGCTAAAAGGCTCCAGCAAAGGGTTTTAACGGAAATCACAGGCGGTTTTTCTTCAGAAGAAAGAGAAACGTCTGGATGCCGTTTGCAACCCTGCGGAGAATTCTGGATATTGAGGTCGGCCAAAGAATTCAATCTGCCCTGGCTTATGGACCGGGAAGAAAAGATTCCCGTAGAGCCAAAAGAGCAGGTTCTGGTTCTTTCAAGGCCGAAGATCATCTCCAGCAGAGAAAAAAACCAGCAGTGGATTGAAGAAAACATTGCCCTGCTGGCAGAAAAGAAAAAAGAGCTGGGCATCAACAAAGCTTGTCTGGTGCTTAACTATGATTTCATCAGCCCTGATTTTGACCAGAATCCGCAAGAGGTTTTGGCAGTAGCCCAAAAAGCTGTTAAGAGCGGCATCTATCTGCTTTTCCCATATGACCGTTGCGACCAGTTGGATTTGTTGGTGGAGGAGAAAATGCGCAGAGCAAGAAGAATGCGCAAATTTCCGTCCCGCAAAGCATCTCTGGACATGCAGATGATACTTGTGCCCGCAGAAGAGTGGACATACGAGAAAGTATTCGGTCATTTAGCGCAGAACGCCTACGATTACGGCGAGTTGATTGCCAACAAGGTGAACATCACTCGGTACCGAAATGATTTCGTTGTCACTTCGGCCGCCGTAGAGCGAGTTGCATCGCAATATTCGGGAAGCGGAACAGTAGCCGAATTAAGCGATACTACTCAAAAAATTCTGGAAAAATGGCGCGCTCAAGTGAAACCTGCCAGTCAAAAGGGCGAGTATCATCTAAAAATGGCTTGGTATAAAATTTTTACCGGGCTAACAAAAGATGGTCGCCTTAGAGAAAAAGTTGTACAAATGGTGGCAGAATGGAACAGAGCAGACGACGAAAGAGCAACCAGGGGTGAAAAGGGCGCAATCAATTGGTCTAAACAGCCGGATAACGAACGAAAAGAGCACTTAATGCTGCAGTTGGGCGAGGCCTTAAGGCAAATTGCAGAAAGAATAAGTTCGGCAACAGAGAGAAAGAAAGAGGTTGTTTTAATTACAGCCAAAGAAAGCCAAAAAGTTCTGAAAGCACTGGAAAGGGAAAACGGTATCGGCTATTCTTTTATTAGGCCGGAAGAAATGCAGGGGTTCTTGAAAAAAGCGAAGATTGAGACAACTCCCTCAAACATTTCTGACTACGGAGCTGTGATTGTCTCGGCTCCTTATGGGAGAGTTGATGAGCCCTTGGTGAAATTTGAGACGCCGAGAAGCCAGGTTGAACTGCCTGAAGAGGTTGTTTCTGGTATTAATTCCAAGGTGGAGGGAATGACAAAAGAAGGAGTTTTTGTCAGCCACGGAGATAGAATCAGATCGGCCAATCAACAGATACAGGAAGCTTTAAAAAACGGGCTTCCGCTGGCCGTATCATATCTCCAGCCCGAAGTTTTCGTGGAAACAATTCGAGGCTATATCTGCACTCCTCATTACGGCAGAAAGAAGATGGTGGAACCAGCATATCTCCGAATTGCTTACAACGACGGAGGCGAAGGGAAACCTTTTCCTATTTTCTGTCTTGATGGAGAGCCGAAGGTTGGGAAACATTCTTACGATTTCCCAGTTCAGATAGTGTCATTGCGGCACATGCTGGGCGACTTAGCGACAGAATGTTCCATTATCAGGAACGTGGAAATACAGCGCAAAGAGGATTCTGTTGAACAAGAAGAGTTTGCTTTTAGGAAGGTGCATTTTTTCATAGAAACCCTTCTGAAGCTGTCTCAAAAGCAAATTTCCATCGAAGAAGTGGAAAAAACAGCAAGAATCTTCCGCCTTTTGTGGGAATATTCTCACGCTACCAGCGCTCCCCTGAAAGAATGCGGCGCTAGGGATGTATTAAGAGTGCATTTGTTCCAGTCTACTGGCTTAGATCCCGCTGTGGTGGGCGCTTATCGAGCGGTGACTGAACTCTTGCAAAAATACCGCGGCGAATTAGTAGTAGTGCCGAGGATATATAGAAGAGACGAGAAACTGATTCAAGAGTTTGAAGCGGCATCGCCGCTTAATGAAGAAAAAAGAAGGAAGATAGTTTCAGGTATGTCTCCTTCAGCTCAAGAATGGATTTGAACATGGGTAGCCTAAAAACTACCCTTTTTTATTTGTTCTTTGACAAAACCCTTTTAAAATGGTTAAACTAAATATCGGTAGCACTTTGATAACCAAACACGAAACCAAAGCTTCTAAAACAGGAGAGGAACAATGGTGCCAAAGCCAAAGAAATATGTATGCAAAGACTGCAAGAAAGAGTTTGAATACGATGAGCTTCCCTTTCTCTTAAAAGCGGAAAAGGGCGAAAGCAGGCCGGAGAGATGTCTGGAATGCAAACAAATCCACGGAGTAGAGAGGGGCAAGATAAAGGTTCCATATTTTGAACCAATCGAAACAGGATCGCCTGTCTCGCACTTTGGCTCCTCGCAAAGCGGTTTTGCTTCTCGTGGCGAAAGAAAACTTGAAGAGATATCCAAAGATGTTGATTTGTCGGAAATTGAATTTGGCATAACAGAAAAGGATATTCTGGCGTTTTACGAAAAATTAGAGAACAACCAGGTAGTAGTAGTTGTTGCTCCGACTGGTTCCGGTAAATCAACTTTCCTTCCTTTAAGATTAATCATTCCTCCAAAAGGATACAAAGGAAATTTGATTGAAAGACTAATCCGGCAAGGCCAAATAATTATCACAGAGCCCTTGACCTCGGCCGTTGAAAGAATTCCTGCGTTTATAGCTGAAAAACTTTTGGGATCTAAGGTGGGTCCTGGGAACATGTTAGGGCTCCGCCACGGCGGAGGCAAAGAGGGCGAGAAGTATGATAGATGGAATATTGAAGTGCCTGTTACTGACGGCTCTCTACGCAATTGGATAAGAGAAGGCAAACTCAGCCAGTACAGCTTAATTATGGTAGACGAAGCGCATCAGCGCAGTTGCAACATCGAAACCATTTTAATGCTTTTGAAAAACGAACTGGCGCGATACCCAAACCTGAAAGTCGTAATTTCTTCAGCCACCGTCAACGCCGAACGTTTCAGGGATACGTTCAAAGAAGTCGGAGTAAAAGCAGATATTCTCAATCTCGATCACTCTTCAAGACGAAAGCATAATTATTATGTTCACTTTTGGAGAGACAATCAGAAGGTCAGCGGTTGCGGCTGCTGGCTTTGCCAAGATTCAAAGGAAAGAGAAAAATTCTGGAGGCATAAAAAAGAATCTCCGAAAGAGTTTGAACTTTCAGAGACCATAGCAAGATTTGTAATGGAAATTCTGCAGAAAACTAAAGAAGGAAGCATCTTGGTCTTTTTGCATGGAGAGGCCTTCATAGAAGACACTGCGAAAAAGATTAAAGAGATGAAAAGAATAAATAGGATCTCTGAATCTGAGGTGCCGGTACTTACGGTTTATCGCAGATTAGGCGAAGCAGAGGTAGAAAGGAGATTTAATCAAAAAGGTCAAAAAGGAAGAGTGCTCATAACCACCAATATTGCCGAAACTTCCCATACTCTTGACGATGTTGTATACGTCATTGATTGCGGATACATAAAAGAGTCTGAGTGGGATCCTGCTACCCAAATTTCAAAACTTCCTTCAAGGCGCCACAGCCAGGACGGTTGCCGTCAAAGATGGGGCAGAACAGGAAGAAATTGCGACGGTTATGTTTTCTGTCTTTATACGGAAGAAGAGTTTAAAGGATTTGATCCTCACACCAATCCTGAAATTACCAGAAGCTGCCTTGATGAAGTGATGTTAACTCTCAGCGCTACAGGGGTTTCTAATCCTGAAAACATCCCATGGCTGGTAAAGCCGGAGGATTTATCAGAGAAGAAATAGTTTAATATTAAAGGGGTATCCTACCCCTTTATTTTTTTTGATGTTTCTGTTAGTCTAACCATAGACCCTTGACAATTAACAAAGAGGAGATAAACGTGGACAGCAAAGAAAAATGGACAGCAGAAATTTCTCGGTCTGCGCAATCAGTGCGCGATAGCCAGTTTGTTACGGAAAAAGGGCTTATTACAGAAAAAGCTTTGGAGATATTTCATATTCCAAGGTCGGTTCAAGACATAGATGTAATTACCCTGGCAGATGAATATAACTGCGCGCTTGAAGCGGCAATAGTTCTTTTTCTAATGGCAAGCCGCGACGGAGAGCCAAGAACTGGGGCAAACCTATATTCACCCGGCATCGGCCTTCTTTTTTGGGATATTAACTGGACGGCTTCGACTAAACTAAAAATCTGGCGTTTACATCAAGCTTTAAAAGTAGGATGCAAAGATGATCTGGATTTTGTAATTAAGCTTGCTTATTGCTTTTTAAGAGCAGAGAAAAATAATATTGCAGAATTGTGGACAAAATATTTTCAGGTCAATTATCAGGTTATGCAAGAGGCTCTAAATGATGCTCGGGATATATTCGCTTCTCATTACAGAATGAACGCCTTAGAAGAAGAAAGAGCCATTGATATAAATATTGTTGGAAGAATCCGGCAAGTGTTTGTTTCAACTTGGCAAAATAGAGTTGCCAAGATTACGGGCGACAAGCCAGTTCCTTGCCTGAAAGTAGAAAAAGAAAGAATTGCAGCCATATCTCAGCACTGTATATACAGTCAGACAAAGGGAGAAGAAGTTATTATGGCAGCTGCTACTGATGGTATGGCGATTGTTGGCGGTTACCCGCGACAAATGCCCGTAGCTTCTTTTATAGTATGTTTAGAAGAAGAATCCCAAGAAGAAAAATCGAATTTTTTTGCTGACCAGTTTTTACCCATTGGCAGTCTGGTTAATGTTACCAAAAAAGGAAAGAAAATATTGGTTGGCGGGGCAGTAGAGTTTCCTTCCGCAGTTAAATTTTATTACAAGCGAACTCTTAATGGCGATGGTTCTCCCAAAAAAGAGATGCTATCTGTCTCAGAGTTTGTAGAAGAGTTTGTTTGTAGCGAATTTAAAGAAGAAGGATTTGAAGCGACGGGGGAATGGATTGGAGAAGATGAATCCGATCGGGCAATAGTTATCAATTGGACAGAAGAATCTGGATGCCTAGTTGCCATTCTTGCCCCGATTAAAGCCACTGAGAGTAAATCTATCCTTAAAGTTGGGGACACGCTTAAAGCAACTATACAAAAGGTTGTTAGGGATCCCAACGGCAAAGGAGGATTTGTTTTAACCAGTTTAGCCCACAATCCTTGTGTGCCAATAGAGATTAATGCGATTTCTCTTTCGCCCGCAGGATATGGCTCAGAAAAAATTGAGGGACAAACCCTAAATCTTTCCGTTGAAGGATTTGACGAAGAAGGAAATCCTTTATTGAGCAACATCGATAGTCTAAAAGAAGATTTAGGTGCTCTTCGAGAAGAAATATCAGAAAGTGAAAAAGCTACAAAAACAAGCGAGAAAAGTTATATTGAATTATCGGCCGTTGCAGTTAAGATAGACGAAGATGAAGAAGAGGCGGTTGTAGTTATTGAAAGGGGAAAAGGCATTGTCCATCCCATAAAAGTCAGCCAGACTTATGTTCCTGGCGGAGATCTCAAAAACCTGAGGATTGATGAAAAGATTATTGTTCGGCTATTCAACAGAACAGATGACGAAATTTCTGTTGAATATTTCACCGAAGAAGAAATGAAGAGCATGCCGAGAAGTTGGAGACTGAATGAAACCAAAGATAAAGTGGTATTGCCCCTATGCCTCGAAGATAAAGACCTTGAGCGATGGAATGTCCGGTCAGAGTTGGTTGACTTTGTAAAAAGACATTCTTGGCAATACTGCATTGGTGCAAGGATTAATTCCTTAAAAGAACGGATTTCCAAATTGAAAGAAGGAAATTCCGTAAACGCAACCGTGAGAAAGATTGATTATAATGAAGCGGGAGAAATCGATAAGGTGTACGTGATTTTTGGAGACAGTGTCCCCGCATCTATTTTGGGAAGATCCCTGTCGTCAACTGAAATTTCGGAAGGCGATGAAATCTCGCTCTGCATTAGGAGTGTTGATCCTCAAACCGGCAGAATTTTTCTAGTTGACAAAGAAAAAGAACTAGAATTGATAACAACAGATATACAGCAGAAAAAAGAAACTATTACTAGATGGCAAGGAAATATTGAAAATTCAGAAGGCTATATTGTCAGTCTGATAGAGCAAGTTGAAAAACTGCAATATGGGATAGCTAACGCTAGAACAGTAGAATACGCCGCTGAAAGAATAGTGTGGCTATCGCAAAAACGCAGTAAGATTGAACAAGTCGAGAATCAAATCCAAGAATGGAGAGAAAAAATATCCTCTGTTCAAAAGGAATTAAGAGAATTACGGCAAAAATTAAAAGAATTACAACAAAAAGAATAAATAAGGCAAAAGCCGATTGTGAAAACTTTCGGCTCTTTTATTGCATTTTTGTCTCAGAAAAGGCAGAATAAAATAATAAATAATTAATAAAAATATGACAAAAGTTGAAGTTGAGCATCGGGGACTTTTAAATGAAGAAAGGTTTAAAAAGTTAAATACATTTTTAAAAAAGAACGGAAAATTCCTTGGAGAGAAGGACAGATTTTCTGTTATTTATTCGTCACGCGGGAAAGAAACATTTAAAATAATCCGAAGCCCGATTGATTTAAAACTTAGGATTACAAACAAGAAAGCAGAATTAGTTTTAAAACATGGGAAATGGAGTGGGAATGACGCCAGAAAAGAATTTTTATTTCCCATAACTTCAAAAAAGTTTGAGGAAATGACAGAATTTTTAAAAATACTGGGATATTACTATGGGGTATTGCAAGCGACAAGAACGCATTTTTACATATATAAAGGTATTGAATTCGCAGTGGTAAAAGTTCCAGGTTGGGGTTATTATTTTGAAGCAGAAATTGCAACCGAAAAAGATAAAATAAAAAATGCGAACAAAAAAATTATATCAGTATGCCAAGAACTTAATTTAAACGTGCTTAGCGATAAAGATTTTTGTAAATTATTAGAAAGTTTAAACGAAAGGCCTGGATTTAGATTTAATTTTAAAAAAGAAAGTTTTTCTGATATTAAAAAGAGGTTTGCTAATTACTTTTAGAAATTATTTTATGCAGAAAAGAGTAAGGGCGATAATTATCAAAGACAACAAAATTTTAACAATAAAAAGAACCAAACCGGATACTGTTTTTTGGGTTATGCCTGGTGGTGGCGTAGAGAAGGGTGAAACAAACGAAAAAGCATTAATCAGAGAAACCAAAGAGGAATTAGGCGTGGATATTACGGTTGGGAGTCTATTCTGGTCGGCGGACTCTAAAAGGCCGGAGACAATTGGCCACAAAGAATATTTTTATTTTTGCGACATAAAGAGCGGCAAATTAGGGTCGGGTAATGGTCCAGAATTTCATAAAGACACGTTATATGTGGGTAAATATGATATTGAATGGATTGATATAGATAGCCTAAAGAATATTAACTTAAGACCAGCCGAAATTAAAGATTTAATTTATAAAAGATATAAAAAATAATATATCTAATAAAAATATGAAAAGGATAATGTTGAAAGTGAAATCTTTTCAAGAAACATTACACGAAGATATGTGTGGGCCGGCTTCGCTTAAAATGGTTTTGGATTATTATAATGTTGAGAAAACGGAAAAAGAATTGGCAAAAATGGCTGGGCTTAAAAAAGGTTTAGGCGTAGATGACAAAGGTATTAAGAAAGTAGCTGAAAAATTAGGCTTCAAGGTTGTTATAAAAAACAATAATAGCTTTAAAGATATCCAAAAGTGGCTGGATAGAGAGATTCCAATTATTGTTGATTGGTTTACGAGGGGCAGGAACGATTATTCAGAGTCAGAAACAGCTGATGGCCATTATTCAGTTATGGCTGGTTTGGACGATAAATTTATTTATCTTCAAGACCCGGAAATCGGTAAGATGAGAAAAATCAAAAGAGACGACTTTATGAGAGTTTGGTTCGATTTTAAAGGTGAATATTTGAATCCAAATGAGTTGATAATCAGACAGATTATTGCGGTATACAAATAAGAGTTGGTCTAAATAAATTAAAAGAATTTTAATTTAAAATGTCATCTCTTTCCATCGGCATGGTCAGGATACAATACGACATATTACGAACAAACAAGAGGAGATTAAGCTGATTCCGTTTGAGTTGTCTATACGGCTCCCTAACACGGAAAGATTCGGAAATAAGCCAAAAGTTTTAGTATAAAGAAGAAAAAAGCTCTCCCTCGCCGGAGGGCTTTTTGATTTAGGTAAAAAAGATTGAAATTTATGTCAAAAAGGAGTAAATTTAAGTAATAAAAATATTGACAAGTCATGTTTAATAAAGTATTTCAAGATAATTTTTTAAAGTATAATTTCATTTTTTTCTGCGGCTCGATGGTAGTCGCTGTTTTTAATTATTTATACCATCCGATTTTAAGCCGGATGATGGATATTGAATCATTCGGCGAGGTTCAGACTATTATTTCTTTGTTCCTACTTTTCAGCATGGTCATTGGGGTTTTCCGGACTATCGTGGTCAACATTGTGACAAATGCCCAAGAGATTAAGGAAAAACAAGAGCTGATTCTGATGCTTCAAAAAGCTGGGTTGTATATTGTTTCAGCATTTTCTTTGTCAATTATTTTATTCAGCCCGCAGCTGAAGTCATTTTTTAATTTTCACTCCGTCCATCCCTTTATCAGTTTGGCCGTTCTTTTAGTTTTGTCTCTGTTTTTTACTTTTAGAAGCGCTATTTTGCAGGCTCTTCACAAATTTAAGGAAGTTTCTATCGCAAATATCTATCTTTCCGCTGGCCGGTTAATTTTTGCGGTTCTTTTGGTTTATATTGGCTGGGCGTCTTTCGGCGCCATTACAGCTATTGTTCTATCTCAGATTTTGGCTTTGATTTATGTTTATTTAAAAACTGGCGATCACTTAATGTCTTTAATGAAAGCTAAAGTAAAAATTACGAGCCGGATAAAAAAAGAATTATCCTATGCCCTTTTAGTTTTTTCGGCTACCTTATGCGTTACCTTTTTATATAGTGCTGACGTGATTATAGTAAAACATTACTTTGCCGCTGACCAAGCTGGCTTTTATAGCGGAATCGCCACAATCGCCAGGATCCTTTTCTTTTCAACGGCGTCGGTGGCGGGTGTTTTAATATCGTTTATTAAACTTGAAAACTCCAAAAAAGAAAATAAAAAAATATTAAAAAAAAGCCTATTTTTAGTTGGGGGATTGGGCGGAGCCGTGTTATTGACTTTTTTATTAGTTCCTGCTATAGTAATTAAAGTTCTAATCGGGCAAAGATACTTAGTTTATGCTAATCTTTTGCCTAGATTGAGCTTGTTATTATTCGCGGTTTCTATCATAAATGTGCTTTTTTTCTACTATCTGGCATTAAGAAAGTATTTTTTAGCGATTATAGCCGTTTTAAGCCCGCTATTAGTTTTAATCCTGTCGTATTTCAGGCACGATTCACTTTTACAAATTATTAATAATTTTCTCTGGGCCAGTATTCTGATACTAATCATACTTTCATTACGATTTTTGTGGCAATTCTTAAACATTAGGCAAAATAAGATATATGAGTAAGTTAATATCAATCATTATTCCTGCACATAACGAATCAGCAAACATACCCCTGATTTATAAAAAGATCAAAGAGGTGTTTTTGCTTATAAAAGGGAGTTATAAATATGAAATTATTTTTATTGACGACGGCAGTACTGATAATTCCATAGAAGTTTTAGAGCAATTGGCTAATCATGACAAAAAGGTTAAATATTTAGAATTTTCTAGAAATTTTGGGAAAGAAATCGCCACTTCGGCAGGCATTCATTATTCAAGGGGCGATGCCGCTATTATGATTGACGCCGATTTACAGCATCCTGCTGAATTAATCCCGGAATTTATTAAAAAATGGAAGAGGGGCGCTGACATTGTTATCGGTGTTAGAGTAAAAAATAAAGGAGAGGGATTGCTTAAAAAAGTTTGTTCTTGGGGTTTTTACAAAATGATGAATTTAATCAGTGACACCAAGATTATTCCTCAGGGCACAGACTTTCGTCTGATTGATAAAAAGGTTATCAATGAATTTAATCGTTTTACTGAAAGAACCCGTATTACCAGGGGCCTTCTTGATTGGCTTGGCTTTAAGAAAGATTTCATTCATTTCGCGGCAGACGAAAGAAAAAACGGCAGAGCTACATACACCGGCATTAAGCAGGCGAAGTTGGCTTTATCGGCAGTGATTTCGCAAAGTTTGTTCCCACTGCGCTTTAGCGGTTATTTGGGTTTATTTATCTCTTTCTTTTCGGGGATTCTCGGCTTATTTATATTTATTGAAAAGTATATTTTGGATGATCCTCTTAATATGCATTTTTCCGGGCTGGCCATTTTGGCGGTGATTATTTTGTTTTTGGTCGGAATTATTCTAATCTGTTTGGGCCTGATCGCCCTTTACATCGGCAATATTCAAAAGGAAGTTTCTAACAGGCCGATGTATATTATAAGAGGGAAAAAGAATATAGATTAACATGAAAAAAGCGCTAAAAGAATTAGAAAATAAAATATCCAGTTTTGACGAGCAAAATTTAAAGTCGCACGAAGGTTTTAATAGTTTTGCAGGAAACTGCACAGTTGTTTTGTCTGCCGGTGGAGAAGGGTCGCGCTTTAAAAATATAATAGGGGATTTGAATGTGAACAAATGTTCTTTTGCTTTGCCGAACAACGAAACAATGATTGAAAGGATTATCAAAATGTATAAAAATCTCGGTTTTAATAATTTTGTTGTTTTGGTTTACCATCAAGCGGATTCTATTGTTAATCTTTTGGGTGACGGCAGTAAATATAAAGTTAAAATTACATATGGTTTTGACCCGGATAAGCCGGTTGGAAGGGGCGGAGCGATTAAAAATGCCTTAGTTAACGGGATAATAAACAAAAACAATTATTTAATAGTTCATAACCCAGACGATCAAGTTGTTGGCGATACACAAGCAATTTTAACCTCTGTTATTAATAAGCACCTTTATAGCGAAGAAAAGGGCGGAATAGCGACTGCTGTGGTTGTAAAAGGGTCTAATTATGAATTTTCTGGCATGCAGGTAGAAAAGGATTTAGTTGTTAGCATGGAAATGTATCCATTTATTCCAATTCCGTGTCATATTGGCATTACTGTTTTCTCGCCCGCAATATATAAATATTTTGATGAATTGTTTGATTTGGAAAAGAAATGCGATTTTGAAGCCGTGTTATTTCCCGTTTTAGCAAAAGAAAAAAAGCTTTACGCCTGCAATATCCCAATTGAGTCATGGATTTCTGTTAATAACGAAAAGGGTCTTAAAAAGTTAATACAGAATTTATAAAAATATGAAAATTTTGTGGTTAACTTGGAAAGACAGGAAAAATCCGTTAGCTGGCGGGGCAGAAGTAGTTAATGAAGAACTGGCGAAAAGATTAGTCAAAGACGGCCATGAAGTTGTTTTTTTAGTAGGCGGTTTTAAGAATTGTGAAAAAGAAGAAATAATTGACGGTTATAAAATTATTAGATTGGGCAATAGATGGTCTGTTTATTGGCAGGCGCATAGATATTACAGAAAGAATTTAACCGGCTGGGCGGACTTGGTGATAGACGAAATAAACACCGTTCCATTTTTCGTTAAATTTTACGCAAAAGAAAAGAACATTTTATTTGTTCACCAATTGTGCAGAGAGATTTGGTTTTATCAAATGTTTTTCCCTTTGAATTTGATCGGCTATATTTTAGAGCCGATTTATTTATGGCTGCTTCGGGATAGAAAAGTAATTACGGTTTCGCAAAGCACTAAAAATGATTTAATAAGGTTTGGTTTTAAGAAAGAAAATATCAATATTATCAGCGAGGGGATAGAGATAGAGCCGGTGGATAATCTTAATGAGATTATCAAGTTTGAAAAACCGACCATATTGGCGTTCGGCGCCATCAAAGCAATGAAAAGAACGCATCATATTATCAGGGCGTTTGAAATGGCTAAAAATGATATAAATAATTTGCAGTTGGTTGTTGCTGGCGCAGTTGAGGGGCAATACGGTAAAAAAGTTTTAAAGATGATAGAAAAAAGCAAATATAAAGATTCTATAAATTATTTGGGAAAAGTTAGCAAAGAAAAAAAGATAGAACTAATGCAAAGAAGCCATATTGTCGCGGTAACTTCTGTTAAGGAAGGATGGGGACTGGTCGTAACCGAAGCCAACAGCCAAGGAACCCCAGCAGTTGTATATAATGTGGACGGCTTGCGGGATGCGGTGAAAAATAACATAACTGGGTTAATCTGCGATAAAAACACTCCAAAAAACTTAGCAGAGAAAATGGTCGCTATTTTGAAAAATTCCGAATTTTATAAAACATTACAGGAAAATGGCTGGGAGTGGGGTAAAGAGATAGATTTTAAGGAGAGTTATAAGCAATTTATATCAAAAATCAATGGATAATCCTTTAGTATCAGTTATTATACCGACAAAGAATTCTTTAAAAACAATTGAGGAATGTTTAATATCTATCAAGGAACAGAGCTATAAGAATATTGAAATTATTGTGGTGGATAATAATAGCACAGATAATACAAAGGAAATTGCACGAAAATTTACGGATAAAGTTTTTAATCATGGTCCAGAGAGAAGCGCACAAGTAAATTATGGAGTAGAGCAATCAATTGGTATTTTTGTATATAAAGTGGATTCAGATTTTATTTTAGAAGCAAAAGTTGTTGAGCAGTGTATTGAGCAAGTGAAAAATGGTTTTACTGCTATCGTGGTGCACAATACTCCTGATGTGAGAGTGAGTTGGATAGCGAGAATTAGAAAATTTGAGGTTGATATGTATAAATACAACATTACCCACTCATCTGCTCGTTTTGTGAAAAAGGATGTCTACAAGAAAATTGGCGGGTTTAATAAAAAAATCACAGCTGGAGAGGATTATGATTTTCAGAATAAACTTAATCGAGCAGGAGTAAGAACAGGTTTTATAGATGCCGAAGCTCTTCATTTAGGTGAACCGACAAAATTTTGGTTACACATGTTAAAATATTTCCAATATGGCAAGGATTTTATAAATTATCAGCAAGAAAACAAAGAAGAATCAAAAAAACAGATTGGATTTGGAAGACATATATACTTAAAAAATTGGAAGAAATTTTTAAAGCATCCAATTTTGGGAGCAGAGTTTATAATTTACAATTTTGTTAAATTTGGTTTTGGAGGAGTAGGATATTTAATAGGAAAATTTAAAAATTATGAAAACAGATTTTTTTAATATAAATTTGGATAATTCTTTATTGATTGGATTTTATGGAGGGGGGAATCTTGGGGACGAGTTAATACTAGAGGTTTTAATGAATCTTTTTAAGGAACGCGGTTATAAAAATATAGATTTTTATTACTCGAATCCCGGTTTTTACAATATTTTTCATCATGATTTTGGCTACAAGATGATCGACGCAAAAAAGAGAACTGATCTTTTTATCTCTTTGCTCCGCGCGAAGAATATTGTCATTGGCGGGGGCGGACTGTGGGGGCTAGACTTTAATAAGAGTATCTTTTTTTTATCATTGATTCTTTTTTTTTCACGCTTTATATTGGGGAAAAAAGTTTATTTGGTCGGAGTGGGATATTACAATTCAGCCACTTATTTTGGCAGGATAGGGGCATTCTTTGCCGGGATGGCAAGCAACGTTATATTAGCTAGAGACCAAGAGAGTAGAAAAAACTTTAGATTTTTTCAAAAGAAGACCCTCCTTAAAGAGGATATAAGTTTTCTTTTGCCGGATCTTAATTTAGGCGCCTACAAGGAAGAAACCGACTCGCTGGACAAATTATTGCATTTAAGTGAAATTTCCGTTTTCATTTCCGTGCGCCGGTTTCAAAAAAAATATTCTAATAATTATCTACAAATAATTCTTGGCGTAATAAGAAATAATCCAAACAAAAGTTTTATTTTGGCTACCTTCGAGCCACGAGAAATTGATCCTGAGGGATATGCACTTTGTTTCGAACTAAGCAAAAACAATAAGAATGTGCAGTATTTGGAGTTTCGATATAATCCCGTAGCTCTCTATCTCTATCTAAAAATAAATAAGGATAAGCTCATAACTATAACTCCGCAATATCATGGAATTTTGCTGGCATACATGGCGGGTTGCGATTTTTTCCCATTGTCCTATGACAATAAATGTAGAGAGCTATTAATGGTAATATCAAAAATAAAAAATATCATTAATATATACAATCTTACGGTGCAGGATTTACAAAAGTTTATCGATGAAAAAGATTATTCAAAAAATATCTAAATTAATAGAGACTTTTCGATGGAAGACCATTTTCCAGCATTTGTCTGTATTTTTGTTCACAATATTTATAGTGAGGGGATTTTTCTCTAAGCCTTTTGCATATAGTGACTTTGTGCCATTTTCTTTTAATTGGCACGCCACGCTCAATAGATTTTTCTTTCTCTGGTCGCCCAATTTTTTAGGATCGTTCGATCCAAAAGGAGTATCCTATCTATTCCGAGGATTGTTCGAGTTCTTTTCTTTCAATAATCCAGCCATTGCCCAAGGAGTGTTTCTCGTCTTCTTTTTTCTTGTGGCGTATTATGGGATTTTTATTTTTTTAAGGAGACTAGGAGTATCTCCGATTATTAATTATCTGATTCCGTTTTGTTTTTATATAAACCCTGTCATAGCTACAGAGGTGTCCAACGGCGCCATAGGAATTTTGATTTTGTATTCTTTTATACCATATCTATTTTTTTTGATTATAGATATTTTAGATAGGTATTCTTTTGCTAAAGGATTTTTTCTTTCTTTTATTATCGGACTTTATCTATTGAACCCGCAGTCCGCTTTTTGGATTTTGATTTTAGTACCAATATTGGTTCTTTTCCATCTATTTTTTAATGTTAGTAGATTTGATTCCAACCAGATAAAAAGATTATTTCAAATACTAGGTCATGTGATATTGGGTATTATTCTTAATATAACATTCGTTTTCAATTTTCTTACTATTTCGAATAGTTTTACAAATATTAGTTATCTTGCTGATTTTAAACATAATTATCTATTAATTACTGCCATTAATTTATTTAGATTAATAGGTAATAATGGGTCACCCCAAGGAAATCTTGGTTATTTTGATTTTACTTTTTTAAATCTTGGAGCGTTTATTTTTTCCATTCTTATTGTTTTTTATTTTGTATTCAAGAAAAAAGATTCTAGAGCGTACTTTCCTTATTTTTTAATATCAGCATGTCTTCTTTCGACTTTTTTCATGACAGCTATAAGAGCGGGATTCCTTAATTTTCTAATTACTGACCAAAATATAATTCTTATTTCGGCCCGTAATCCTCAAAAAATATTTTATTTCTTCGCGTTTGCTTACGTGATATTAATAGCTTTGTCAGTTGATAGAATATACACACTTTTGAACCGATATTCTAAATGGTTTGGTTATGCACTGCTATTTTTTTTGGCGCTTCTTTACTTAGGGTGGAATAGTCCCGTACTTGTGGGGGATTTCTCTCTAAATAAAACTAGAGGAGAAAATAATTATATTGTAGGGGACAAATATCAAAGATTGTTTAAAGAAATTAAAACTATACAGAATGGTTTTGCTTTATACCTTCCTTTTGACTACTCTATGCAGATTAAGAATTATTGGGCAGATAGTTTAGTAGAACTGAAATTAGGTGGGAATATGACCGGTGCTGATTCAGCAAATGAAGCCGTGAGCACTCTTTACAGGAATATCTGTGCTGGAAATAGTGCTACACCGCTTAGTAAAATTTTAAATATTCAATATATTGTTCTCGATAAGAATCCCAATTCTTATCAAAAACACGCCTCGGCTGGTTGTGCGGTTGAGTCATATTATGGAACTCCCTATATATGGGGAACTTATGACTTCTTCAATGGCCTATTTGCTTCAAATAAAATTTATTATGAAGATAATAATTTCAAAATTTATGAATTAAACAATCTTATAAGGCCAGAAATTTCTACCCTCGATAATTTATATAGTTTTGATTTATCCAACAACGCAGACACAAAATACAATTTTATTAACAAACAGTTAGGTGGTCAATTTTATTTTATTACTTCTACTGCAAAGAATGATATTGATCCTTTGACACAAATCTTCATCCCATTTGAAAATATTGGACTCGAGAATGTCTCTATAAACAGCACACTCGTTGCCATTACCAATATAGATGCTCAAAAAAAGAATACTCTTTATAATATGGGAGACGCAGGTGGGAGTATTCGTATCAATGGTTCGCGGGTAGCGAACAACCCCAAGACCTTACTATCTCTTCCTGTGGGAGAAAATGAGATAACTTACCAAAATAAAGCTTATTCATTTAGTAATCTTATGACTAATGGTTCTTTTGAGTCCGGGGCGTGGCGAGACAAAGTTGAAGACTGTCATAATTACGACAAAAACCCAATTATTGCTATGAGCTTGAATAAAGAAGAAAAATCTGATGGCGAGCAATCGCTTCAACTTGAGGCCACACGACACACCGCTTGTAATTTTATTAAAATTACAATAAAAGGCGGGAGTAATTACTTATTGAGTTTTGATTATCAAAGTCCCAACGCAAAGCTGGCGAGTTATTATGTCGGTTTTAATGATAAAAATAAAACTACAATAAGCGCCAATATAGATATAAAGGACACGAAATGGCATACATTTTCTAAAACCATAAGCGCGCCAGAGGGGGCAACGACCGCATCCATTTATATTTATGCAAAGCCTACTGATAATAAAAAAAATATTATCAATCGCTACGATAATGTTAAACTTATTCAAGTGCCGAAACTTGAGGATAAATATTATTTAGTTAGCGACCCAGGTACAAAATTGGTAGAACCAAAATCTGTAAGTTTTGAATTAATAAACCCAACTAAAAAAATAGTCCATATTAAGGGGGCTACTACTCCGTTTTTTTTGGCGATGAGCGAAAGTTATCACGACCAATGGCAGTTAGAGTTGAAAAATGAAAAAAATACTGGATTTTTTGGGCGTTGGTGGCCACTCATGAAACCCGATAAAGTGGGAAGTGAATATCATTATCAATTGAACGGGTTTTTGAATGCTTGGTATGTGGATACGGAAAGTTTGTGTCAAAACAATTCTGCCTGTGCTAAAAATAGCGACGGTTCGTATGATATAGAAATGGTAATAGAATTTTGGCCGCAAAGATGGTTTTATCTCGGGCTGATAATATCAGGCATTACTCTTTTTGGATGCTTGGGTTATCTTGGTCACGGTTTTTATAAAAGGAGAAAAATAAAAAAAGCATAGTATGGGCTCAGAAATAAAAATAACAATTAAGCTTCCGAGCATTGAGGGAATTAAAAAACTCTCCCGTTTTTTGTTTAAAAATCTAAAAATGTTTTTTTGGTTTGTTATCAAAGACATTAAAACTAAGAAGAAAAGGGGAATACTGGCTTTAGTCTTAGCTGGATTGTTTTTCTGGTGGTTTGGCATAAGCGCCGGACTGCTATGGTTTTTGTTTTTGATGTTTCTTTTTTACGGCTGGGAAAACAGGATTATTGCTGTTTTTGCATTAATATCTTTGGCATCCTGCCCAGTTTTACTGTCGTTTAAAAAAGATTCTTTCGCAGAAACAATGGCGGTTTACGCATATTTTTTCTTGGTTATGACAGTAGTTTTGCAAATTGTTGAGTACAAAAGACATCCTGAGTTGTATAATGAATCTGATAATGAAGAAAAATAACTTATACATTTTAATATTTTTAGGGTTAGCGATTTTGATTTTATGGCAGGCGCTTGCGCCGGGCTACATTTTGGGTTTGGATATGGTTTTTGCTCCCAATATGAAGGTTATAGTTAATCCCGATGGATTTTTAAATTTCCTGCCCGTCGGCTATTTAATTTATTGGCTGGGCTTGATTATTCCTATTTGGCTGGTGCAGAAAATAATTCTTTTAGTTTTATTCTTCAGTATCGGATATTTAGCTTTTAAATATTTGCCGGTGGGAGAGAATAAAACAGCGCGGATTTTTTCCGCGTTGATTTATTTAGCCAATCCTTTTGTTTATTCCAGATTCTTAGCGGGGCAGTGGACAGTGTTGATGGCCTATGCGTTTTTACCGTTATTCATCCACTGCCTTTTTGTTTTTAAAGAAAAAAACGGCCTTAAATCCTGTTTGAAGCTTTTTGTGACGCTGTTTTTAATTAGCGTTTTTTCGATTCATTTTTTTGCTATGTCGGTAATGATTTTAATGGTTTGGCTTCTCTGTTGTTTTATTAAATGCTTAGCTTCTAATAACAAAGAAAATGCGAGGGCGATACTTAAAAATGTGGCTATTTGCGGCGTTTTGTTTTTAATAGTTAGTAGTTATTGGCTTATACCAGCCCTAAACCGCCTAAAGCCAATTGAGCAGAGGTTTGATTTGTCTCACTGGCAGGCCTTTTCCGCCGGTGGCTACAAAGACATTAGTCCGGTTTTGAATGTAATTTCCTTAAACGGCTTTTGGGGCGAAAGAAATCCGTGGGCCAGGTATTTCTTATGGCCGCAGGATTATATCCTATTTTGGATTTCTTTTTCTTTAATGATGATTTTTGTTTTAATTGGTGCTATTAGTGGATTTAAAGACAGAGAGAAAAGACACAAAGCGATACTTTTCTTTTTGCTTGGTATTTTGGCTCTTATATTTTCCACTGGCGTCGGGGAAACCATTTTTAAAAATGTTAATGCATGGTTTTTTGAGCATATTTTCTTTTGGTCCGGGTTTCGCGACAGTCAAAAATTCAGCGGATTTCTGGCGCTAAGCTATGCTTTTTTTGCTGGCCTAGGCCTTACTAAAACTATTGATTTTATTGATAGAAAAAGGGCGTCTATTAGAGATATTTTTTCGTCTTTGGTTTTTTTAATACCTGTCTTTTTTGGGTTTTTAGTCTGGGGCGGTTTCCATAAACAAATACAGCCGGTTTGGTATCCGGAGTCTTGGTTTGAGGCGCGTCAGGTAATTGAATCTGACAAATCAGACTTTCATGTGCTCTTTTTGCCCTGGCACGGTTATTTTTCTTTGAAATTTAATAATAAGATTATCAGTTCAAATCCGGCAAAAAGATTTTTTGGCGATAAAATAATTGCAAGTAAAAGCGTGGAACTTGATAAAATATATGACCAAGAAGAAAATTTAGAATATCAAGAGTTTGACAATATTATAAAGAATGCTAATATTATAATTGATGATAAAATTAGTTTCTTGCAAGGAAACAATATCAAGTATATAATTTATGTAAGAGATATGGAGGAGGTGGATAGCTTATCGTATGATTTTCTAAGTTCGCCAAAACTTGAGAAGAATCTGGAAAAAGATAATATAGCGGTCTATAAAATCATAAATTGACGAAAGAACTTGACAAGGCTTGACAAGTAAGTTGTTGTTATGGTAGTATATTTTATAAATCATAAATTGGGGCAATCTGGTCGGTTGCCACATTAATTATATAAAAATTAAAATTAAATAAAAAAAATATGAAGAAAATTTATTATGCTCCGGTTATAATAGCATTTGCGGCTATTGTAATGTTTAGTCAAGCTAAGGGCGACTTTTTTGGCATTCAAACAGCTTTTGGTTATGGCGGAGGCGGAGGCAAAACCATTGTTTTAAATACGCCCAATGCTTGGGCTGTGATATCTCCTTCAACCAAACTGTCGGCCTTTAATTATACTGCTGCCGATGTCTCGTCAATTTTAACTTATAATGCTGCCACTAAGCTGTTTGTGGTTCCTTCAGCCAGCGATTTATTGGATCCTATCAATGCTTTCTATATTTATCCAAATAAAGGAACATCAGTTTCTTTTAGCTGGGATGCCTTTGCGCCAGGAATGACTAGCAAAAACTTATCTTCTGGATGGAACTTGGTTGGGACTAATGCCGCAGGTAGGGCAATTGATGAGTTTTCAACTATCCAATCTTCTGTTTCTACGCTTTATGTCCCGGGCACGCTTAACGGTCATAAAAATACAACAGGTATTAGCTGGGGCAACGATGCCGATCGCGATCTTGATAAAACAAGCTGGTCAAATTCATTATTAAACCCAAATGATGGATATTGGATTTATTTATCAAGTCCAACTACCTACGAAAAGATTCTAAACTAAGGAAATAGGAATCGACAGACAGATGTTGTTTTTGTTAAATATCTATGAAAATAAAACTTTTAATTATTAGCATAATTTGTGCGGCGATTATTCTGCCGGTTTTTGTGCTAGCTGCTCCTCCGCAGTTGCCTCACATTTTGTACGGCAACGTAACTAATAACGGCAATAATGTGCCTGTTAATACGGTTATTATTGCCAAGGTTGGCGGTGTTGAAAAGGGACGCATAACCGTAAGTACAGCGGGACAATATGGCGGATCTGGCGCCCTTGATGAAAAACTTTTGGTTCAAGGCAATATTTCCAATGGAGCTGTAATTAGTTTTTACATTGGCGATAATAGTGCCAGCCAAACAGTTAATTTTAGCAGCGGGAGTATTCAGCAATTGAATCTTACTTTTACCACCACAACCACTACTACATCACCCGGTGGCAGTGGTATCACTCCCATTACGCCTGCAACTGCTAAAAAAGGAGATGTAAATAATGACGGAAAGGTAGATATTATTGACTTTAATCTTTTAATGGTAAATTGGGGAAATAATCCAACTAATCTCGCCGCCGATTTAAATGGCGACGGTAAGGTTGATATTTTTGACTTTAATATATTAATGGTTAATTGGACAATTTAAAAATATGAAAAAGATTACTATCGCAATCACATTAGTATTATTAGGGGTGATGATTTCAACTGCTTCTGCGTCAGCGGCAAGTGTTTTTCAATTTTCGCCCACAAGCGTTAACACAAATCCCGGGAAAACATTTACCTTAAAGATTACTTTGGACCCACAAGGAGTTAAAAATTACACCTCAAAAATGGAAATTGATTTTCCAGCAAATATTCTAAAAGTAAACTCTTTTACTTTTGGGGGTAGTTGGCTGCCGCTTTCTGTGTCTGGTTATGATTTAGTTGATAACACCAACGGCATTATGATTAAGTCAGCTGGCTATCCCGGCGGAGTTTTAAACCCCATAACCTTTGGAACAATATCTTTTACAACAAAGAAAGAAGGTAATGGAACAATTATAATTACCGGTAATTCCCTTGTGTTAAATGCCGCAAACCAGAATGTTTTAAGCAATGTGCCTGTGCAGACCTCGGTTGTTGTAAAAGCAGTAGCAGTAACGCCAGAAACTCCTACAATCCCGACAGAAGAGGTAACTCCAGAAGAAACAACCCTACAACCAGAAGAGACTACTCCTGTCGCCCAAGTTACTCCTGAGGACAATCTTCCAACAAATGTTGGGATAGCTGGTTTGTTAGGTTCAAGACGGGCTGACTTCTTCTGGGTATTATTGGCTCTTGCTATTATTGGTTGCATAGTATATGTTATTTATCGCCTGAAAGGTAAGAAGAAATAAGTTTAATCAAACAAAGAAAACAAAAACAGCGTGTATTGTTGCACGCTGTTTTTGTTTCTAAATGGGTTGAAAAAAATCTGAAAATATGGTAAAAACAAAGCAAAATTACAATAAAAATTACTATGACACCAGAGAAGAAAATTGAATATGTGAAAAAGAAAATTGATGAGATTGCACAAATCAGCCCAAGAGGCCCTGTGCATATTCAGTTATATACTCTTACTGAATATGAAGATGGGCCGATTATACTTTCAAGATACGAACAAAAAACGATTATTAAGAAACTTGAAGAGGATGGTTATATCAAAAATGTGTTTTTTCAAGATGACGGAGTTGGAGTATTGGTTGAAATTGTTTCAAAACAAACGGAGAAAAAAATTACTTCTGTCCCCAAAAATCAACCAATAATCAAACTTAAGAGCTTGGAACTTATTGCTAAAGAAATCGGCGAATTAGATAGCGGACAAAATCTTATAGAATTTCTTACTGGTTGCGGAATGGATATAAATCTCATCAAATATCCACAAACAAAATGGCGAATGATTTACGATGTGCTTCTTTACTATGCGTCTTGCCCGAAAGCAGAAGATAGGAAAATGCTTTTCAAAATTATTGAAGAGGCGTCGCATCCCTTGATGCACAATGGCGATAAAAAAGCCGCAGAGGAAACCGTTAAAAAATTTAATGGTTTTCTTCAATATAACAACTTTTTTATAGAAAACGGCGTTCTATGGGCTGGTGAACCCAATGGGTCTGAAACAGCGTGGTTTGATAAAAATGGAAACAATTATGAAGACACACTTGAAGTTTTTTTAACTGTGCCTAAGCAAGCGAATAAACTTTATGTTTATTGGAATGAGCTCATAAAATTAACTAAATTTTATTTTAATAATAAGGATATTCAGAATGAAGAAATCAACGATGTTTATTTTGAAATTATAAAAAAGGTTGAAGATATTATATTTTTTCAAAAAGGATGCGAAATTTTACGGGAAGAATACAAAAGACCATTTGGGAGTTTAACAGGATGCGAATTTGAAATACAAAAAATGGGGCTAACCCAAGACGCCATACTCGTAAAACTTTACGATTTTTTAGGCGGAATAACAAGCCATTCTCTCCCAGATAAATATACTATTGAAGGAATTAAAAAAGAGGATATTTATTTTTTTACAAGAATGATTAAATATGGTGGCAAGAAACCAGAAAAAACAAGTGCAGTTCAGGAATTAAAAAATAAAAAACAAGAACCAATACCTATTATACTTGTCAACGAAATAGGAATTAAAGGTTTGGAAAAGGGACTGGAAGCAATATCAAAAACAAACAAAGAAAATGACAAACCCAAATTCCCATATAAATTACCTGCAGGAACAAAATGGGAAAATATAACTATTAAATTTGAAGACAACGAAAATGTATTTATCAAAGCAAAACGATTTGAACATTATACAAATTACAAAGATATGGGTTTTATAGGAAAGGGCAATAACCCAGAGCCGAGCGAGGCGTGGGTATTTTTAAGGGTATTATCAATGGCTAAAATTGTAGGCGAAATTGTTATAAGCGACCAAACAGCAAAAGAAAAATATAAGAAGCAAAAAGAGTTTTTGACCGAAGGGCTACAAAGCTATTTTTCAATTGACTATGACCCATTTTATCCTTACCGTTCGTCAACAGAAAAAGTTGGCAGTTCTTATAAAATTAAACTTACTTTAGTCCCACCGCCAGAACAGGAAGAAGATAAAAGCGATAAAAAAGACGAAGTAAAAGAGTATTTGAACGAACAAGCACCACAAGTATATGACGAGTAGCGAAATTGGTTTTTAGTTTATAAATAATAAACAAAAGTGAAATCCCTCACAAAAACGAGGGGTTTTTTGATTTTTTTGGTTTCATCGTGAATTTCGCCATTCCAAGTATAAAGCCGAAAAATAAACATTAAAGCAAATGATTATGAGCAAAAATTTTTCAACCTATGACTTGGGATTGGCTACAGTGCTGGTAACGCTTAATTATAAGCTAATCAAGTTAGACAAGACAAATCCTAAAAAAGTGAGGTTTGTCTTTGAAGAAGACAAAAAGATAGAACAGGTAATGATGGATTATTGGAACGACAAAATGAAGCTTTCAGCTTTAGCCCTGTTCAATAATCAAAAGATGCTTAAGAATCGCATCTACACGGATGCGTAATTTTATGTTGATAGAAAAGGCGACTGAAAAACTTAAGCATCCTTACGACATAACCCGCAGAGTAAACAACCTTGTGGGATTTTATAGTGCCGTTTATGGCGATGCTCAATTTGGTCGGATTGAGAGTAATCCGGAACAGCAAGAATGCGATAAAAAATCACCTTGAAAATTTTGCTTGGAGTATTCCCAGAAATAATAGGACAACAAAACTAACTAACAAAACTATTATGAATACTCAAAAACAAGCAAAAAACAGCGATTTTTTTATGATTGACACTTTAGCTATAAGAATAAGGTATCCAAATTTCAAGGTTATAATACCCCAGCTTTTTACTCCTGCCTTAATTATAAAAGAATCTGCTCCAGCTCCCTATAACTTTATGGCAACTCCCATAGCTTACGGCAGAAATAGGTTTAAGAAATATACCCAGAATAGGACTGCAAGCGACAAGAAAAACAGCATTTATAAGCCAAAACTCACGGCATACCAAAGGTTTGACAGCACAGACAAGGAAATATATGACTTGCACATTGAGTTTTCTGTGCCGAAAATCATATTTGGCAACAGCGTTAGAGAAGTGGGAGAGGAGCATTTGGGAGCGTTAGTCGGCATATTAAAACGCCAACTTTGGCTTATGGGCATTGAGGTTTCAGCAGAAACCCTGTTAAAAGCCATTGTTGTCAAAGCTCATTTTTCAAAGAACATCCCGCTGCCTCATCCGCTCAACTCACAAGACGCAATCGCTGGGCTTTACAAAGCAGATATGGGTAGGGGCAAGGATATAAATATGCGGGAGTTCAGGAATGGCGGGACAGCATTATATTTTTATGCCACTTACTACAATGTTATTTTTTATGACAAACTGCGGGACATAGCCACTCCCAAAAATAAGGCGATTGATAAAGATAAACTGAAAAGTGAGTGGCAACTTATAAAAAGCAGTAAGTTTGAGCAGGAGATACTGCGTTTTGAGGTTAGATTAGCCAAGCAAACTAAGCTCAACCATTTTTTATCGGATTTATTAAACAGACAGGTTAAAAACATAACGCTTGAGGAGATATTCAAAAAAGAGATATGCCAAAAAGCATTATTAAAAACTTGGGGAGAAATAACCAACATACCGGCGAACCAGTTGGCGTTTAAGCTTGGTAGTTCGCCAGAAGAGGTTTTTGACGAAATGATTAAGAGCTTGAATCCAGACCAAAAGAAAAAAAATCACTCCCTAAATAAAACACTTGCCAGCTTCGGGCTTTATACCTTGATTCAACATAAGGGCGTTAGATGGATAAGAAACAGGATTGAGAAGAATTGGACAGAAAGAAGCTGGAGTCGTTTGTCCGGCGACATAAAAGAATCAGCAACGGCTCTGCGGCACATACCAAACCTAAGTGCTGTGGGAGATATAAAAACAGCCCTTGATAAGTTTGAAAGATATGATTGGAAAACAGATTTTTAATCTGGCGATTTTTGATTACAAAAAAGCCAGCAATGACTGATGATAAAAGAAAAAGAATTATTGAAAAATTCGGGAGTTAAAAAAGCTGATAAGGACAGCCGTGTTTTGGGCAAAAAGAAAAAGCCAGCCGAAAAGCAGATTAAAGTAGTTTATGAGTGCGAGGGGACAGAAGAAGAAAATCAGGAAAGATTAGATGACATATTTGATTTCATTTTTGACGAAGTTATGAGAAAGCGGGAGAAGGGGAGAACTGGTTATTGACAAGTATAGACATAATATAATACAATGTAGGTAATAGGGAATTATTATGGAATTTATAACAAGAAAAGAAGCGTCAGAAATTTTCAATGTTTCTGAGCGGACACTGGACAGATGGATTGAAAAGGGAGTTTTGAAAGCTCACAAGTTCGGTAAGAGCCGCAATTCTTCGGTTCGTATTGAAAAATCGGAAATAAAAAAGTTTTTAGAAAAAAATAAAAAAATAAATGGTTGAAGAAATACAAAAAATAAATAAGTTGGTCGCAATATACGGGAGAGTTTCTACTTCAAACCAAGAGAATGAGGGGACAATAGAAAGCCAGCTCCTTGCGGTTAGGGAGTTTGCAAAAAAGAATGGCTACATTGTCGTCAGAGAATACCTTGATGAAGGATGGAGCGGGGACACGCTGGTAAGACCGGCATTAGACCAGCTTCGTATGGAAGCTAAACAAAAAATTTGGGAAGGGGTTGTAATTTATGACCCAGATAGATTGGCTCGCAGATATTCTTATCAGGAGTTGGTTATGGACGAATTGCGAGAGGCAGGCATTGAAGTAATTTTTATAACAACTCCCGCTCCCAAAAACCCAGAAGAAAAGGTTATGTATGGAATGAGGGGCATATTTTCTGAATGGGAAAGAATGAAGATTACAGAGCGATTTAGGTTAGGAAAGGTTAGAAAAGTTAAAGAGGGGCATTTGTTGGTTAGCGAGCCATTATACGGATATAGCTATATTCTAAAAGATGGCGATAAGGATGGATACTATGAAGTTAATCCGAAAGAATCAAAAGTAGTTAAGATGATATTTGCTTGGGTTGGGGATGAAGGGCTAACGCTTCGGAAAGTTGTAAGAAGGTTGCAGGAATTGGGAATCAAGCCCCGCAAGAGCAAAAGGGGAGTATGGAATACAAGCACGCTAAGCACGCTTTTTAGAAACAGGGCTTATATCGGCGAGGCGAGATGGGGAAGCTCTTATGCAGTAGTGCCAGTTAATCCTTATAATAAGGAAAAATACAGAAAGTTAAAAAAGAGCAGCCGAAGAAACAAGCCAGAAGAAGAATGGATAGCTTCAAAAATTCCTGTGCCAGTTATAATTGATAGGGAATTATTTTATAAAACACGCAAGCGGTTAGAAAAGAATTTTGAATTAAGCAAAAGAAATACAAAAAATGAATATTTGCTGGGCGGTAAAATCTATTGTTTATGCGGCAGAAGAAGAACCGGCGAGGGTGCGTTGCACGGGAAACATTTGTATTATCGTTGCACCGACAGAATTTTAAGACACCCGTTGCCAAGAGTATGCAACGAGCACGGCGTTAATGCCAGATTGGCTGATAAGCTGGTTTGGGACGGAATCGCAAAATTGATTACTTCTAAGGAACTGCTGAAGGTTCAAGCAAATCGTTGGCTGGAAAAACGAAAAAATAAAACAAAATTGAATCAAGGCGACTTGGGTGCTATGCTAAAAGAGCTTGATAAGCTAAAAGAGCAGGAAGACCGTTATAATAAAGCATACGGTGCTGGGGTATTTACAATGGAAAAGTTAAAAGAATACACCGTGCCGATTGCAGAAAAAATAAACTCCCTTGAAAGCCAAGTCGCAAAATATAAGCAGGAGCAGGACAAGGTTGTTACTATGCTGCCGGACGACAGCGAGATAGAAGCATTTACAGAAGAGGCAAAAAAAGACATCAAGACATACGATTTTGCAAAGAAAAGGGAGTTAATAATAAAAAGTATTAACAAGATTATTGGGGTGAAAACGGAACTAAAAGTAGCCGGTTGTATACCCATTTACGCACAAAATGTCGCATTCAACTCTATCCATCGGAATAGTTGGTTTGCCAAATGTTGGTAAATCAACACTATTCAAAACCCTAACTAAAAAGGAAGTAGATATCGCGAATTATCCTTTTTGTACAATAGACCCTAACGTAGGGGTTGTTTTGGTTTCGGATGAAAGAGTTGATAAATTAGCCGAACTTACAAAATCAGCTAAAAAGATTTACACAACTATTGAGTTCGTTGATATCGCCGGCTTGGTAAAAGGAGCGAATAAAGGCGAGGGTTTGGGAAATAAGTTTTTAGCCCATATCAGGGAAACAGATGCGATTATTTATATCCTGCGCGCGTTTTTGAACCCCGACATTATAAATACTCAAAATACAATTAACCCCTTGCAAGAAAAGGCGATTTTAGATGTAGAATTAATTCTAAAGGACTTGGAAACCGTTTCCAAAAGAATAGAGAGTTTGGAAGGGGACATCAGGGCTAATAAAAAAGAAGCGATTAAAGAATCTGGAGTTTTGAAAAAAGCAAAAGATTTATTAACTGAAGAAAAGATTTTAATAGAGCAAAACTTTTCAGAAGAAGAAAAAAGTATTTTGAATAGTTACCAACTTTTAACCCTAAAACCAAGGCTATATTTACTTAATGGTAAAGATGAGGAAGTTAGTAAAGAAACATTAGGGGTTTTTAATAAAAATAGTTGGCCGTATCTGATTCTAGATTTAGCGATGGAATTTGAGACAGCCGGATTTTCAAAAGAAGAAAGGGTCTCTTTGGGATTTCCGCCGGAATCAGAGTTAGATATTTTAATCAAGAGATCGTATGAATTATTGAATTTAATTACTTTTTTAACCACAGGACCTGACGAAACCCGCGCCTGGACAATAAAAAAAGGGGAAAGGGCACCACAGGCAGGCGGAGTTATACATAGTGATTTTGAGAAAAACTTTATCAAAGCAGAAGTCATTCATTTTAATGATCTTATAAAGGCGGGCGGATATAGTAAAGCAAGAGAAGAAGGTTTAATAAGAACAGAGGGGAAAGAATATGTTATTCAGGACGGAGATGTAATTGAGATAAAGCACGGTTAGTTATCCACAGGGAGATCTTGCCTTTTTAAGATAATATTCTGCTATAATAACATAACGATACAATTGGGCTTTGTTGCAAAGAGCCTAATTAAAAGGTCGAATTATTCACCCGGTTAAATGCCGCTTTGCGGCAATTCGCTTCGGCGAATTATTTAACTGGGTAAAATATTCGTAAATTAAATAAAATCCAAAATAATATGGTAGGAGAAGAATGGTACTCAACTATTATTGAACCATTTTTAAGACAGCTGGGCGCATTCATCCCTCAGCTTGTCCTAGCAGTGGTTGTTTTCGTAATCGGCTACTTTATTGCTGTCGGTATCGGTAGATTAGTAACTGAGATTTTGAAAGGATTAAAGTTTAATCGTCTCTTTGCTAAAGAAGGTTGGCAAAAAGCTTTTGAGAAAGCAGATATAAAAGTGGATCCATCCGCTTTTATCGGAGCCATTTTCAAATGGGTATTTGTCATCGTTTCTTTATTAATCACCGTTGACATCTTAAACCTTGTCAAATTCGGCGAGCTTTTAAGAGATATTTTGAACTATATTCCTAATGTTATAATCGCTGTTTTGATTTTTGTCGTCGGTGTGATTATTGCTGATATTGTAGAGAAGTTAGTCAGAGCGACAGTAGAGAAAATGAAAGTCAGCTATGCTTCTTTGGCAGCTGCAATTGTCAGATGGACAATCTGGGTATTTTTGGTCTTTATGATTTTAGACCAATTACTGCCAAAATCAGATTTAGTCCAAGTTCTATACAAGGGTATAGTTTATGGCATTGTTGCAGCGGTAGCGGGTAGTATTGCTATTGCTTTTGGTCTTGGCGGCAAAGATGCTGCAGCCGGAGCAATTGAGGATCTGAAAAGAAAGATTAAACAGTAGAATTTTTTAGGAGTAAAAACACCCCCACGCCTGCAGGCGTGGGGGTGTTTGTTTTAGCGTAAATCCCATAGCTCTTGACAACACTTTTTAAATCGAATAAAATATGCTTACATGATAAATATTATTAAAACCATTTTTAAAAAACGAAGCGGTTAACGGTCCGAATTTTAACATATATCAGTAGGAACCGCTTCAAAGGCGGTTTTTAATTATTTTTTAGCGAATGAGGAAAATGAAATTTTAATTTCATTTTCCGAATGAGCGACAAAAATATAGACAAAAATTGGTTTGATTATATTTATCAAGTTCATTAAAATTTTACGCAAAACAAAAATTGCATTTTTACTTTCGTTTTTTTAAAAACGAAAAAATAGATATCTAAAATCTGTATCTATCACTTACGCAAAGAAAATAATTTTACAGGCAAATGGTGGATGCCTTGGGATATCGAGGCGATGAAGGACGTGGCGTGTCTGCGATATGCTTCGGGGAGGTGACTAGCAACCTTTGATCCGGAGATTTCCGAATGGGGAAACCTAATTTTGTGACAAACAAAATTGCTTAGTTCGCAAGAACTGAGAGCGTACCTGGGGAAGCGAAACATCATAGTACCCAGAGGAAAAGAGAACAAGAAGTCTCACACTTCACAAATTTCACTAATTTAGCGGAGCGAATTCTGCGACAGATTCGCGACGCGAGGAGCGAAAGCGTATAAGCAAAGCGATACGCGAGCGACGAGCAACAAAGAATATGGCCAGAATTTGCCCGCCCTAAAGGGAAGCAAAATAATGGCTGACTTCTGCGAGGCTCTTCCTCAACGCATCGTTTTCACTTATGCGTTTCGTCATCGCGTCTTGAAATTCAGCGCATTATTTTGCTTCTAAATATAGCGAAATTTGTGAAGTGTGAGACAAGTTATTCCCTTAGTAGTGGCGAGCGAAAAGGGAAGAGCCTAAACCAATTATATTTTCGCAAGAGAATATAAATTGGGGTTGTAAGGGAGTAGCGTCGGGGGCACCCAGCATTTATTTTTTAGAAAATAAGTGCTGGATATCTGCCGAGGGAGAATATTTAGGTAAAGTGTAACCACGTAGTGAAACTTGTTTCTACTACTGTGGTTTTCGTTAGTCGAATGACCCTGGAAAGGGCGACAATATAGGGTAATAGTCCCGTAGACGAAAACGACTTTATGCTCCTTGCTATTTTTCTTGAGTACTGTCGGGTATGATAACCTGGCAGGAAGCAGGCCGAACTATACGGCCAAGGCTAAATACTCGATATCACCGATAGTGAACTAGTACCGTGAGGGAAAGGTGAAAAGCAGGCGGGTGACGCCGGTGAAATAGAACCTGAAACCATTTGCTTACAAAGAGTCAGAGCTGGTCCGCAAGGACTAGTGATGGCGTGCTTTTTGCAGAACGAGCCAACGAGTTCAAGCATTCAGCTTGTCTAAACCCTTCTGGGGTGGAGGCACAGCGAAAGCGAGTGTGAATAGCGCACAATTTCAGCTGAGTGCTTGAGACCCGAAGCCAAGCGAGCTTGCCATGAGCAGGATGAACCCGCTAGAAATAGTGGGGGAGGTCCGAACCCGTGAGCCGTGCAATACTCTGGGATGACTTGTGGTAAGAAGTGAAAAGCTAATCGAGCTTGGTAATAGCTGGTTCTCTCCGAAATAGCTTTCGGGCTAGCGTCTTTTGTTCGACATTGGGGGTAGAGCACTAGATAGAGTTTCTTGGGCTTCGCTCAGATTCTCTAACTAAACTCCGAATACCAATGTTTTAAGAAAGGCAGTAAGTCTATGGGGTCTAAGCTCCATAGTCGCGAGGAGAACAATCCAGACCATAATCTAAGGTCCCTAAATTGAACTAAGTGTAAAATAAGGAAGTATTCCGCCCTTGACAGGCAGGAAGTTAGCTTAGAGGTAGCTATCTTTTAAAGAGTGTGTAACAACTCACTGTCCTATTTAGGCAGAATGCGCCGAAGATTTCCGGGACTAAGTTCAATACCGAAGATATGGCTGAGTACTCAATTCGTTGAGTACTCGGGGTAGGAGAGCGTCCTTAGGGCTGTGAAGGCTCGACGTGAGTCGGACTGGAGCGCTAAGGAGTGAGAATGTTGGCATGAGTAACCACAATCCCGATGAGATATCGGGACACCGAAAACCCAAGGTTTCCTTGGCAATGTAAATCAGCCAAGGGTTAGGCGATCCTAAGGGGAAGCCGAAAGGCGTACCTGATGGCCAGCCGGTTAATATTCCGGCCCGTCCATTAGATAAAACCAAAAAGACAAAGAATAGTAACCTAAGCATATTATTGGATTTATGCTTGCGACGTGAGGGGCAACCCAAGCGTTGTGAAAATTTTCTCCTTCGGGAGGGAAAATCTAGGCGAGCATTCTTTCTAGAAAATTTTTGACTATACTATCTAATGGGCTTCGTACCGCAAACCGACACAGGTGGGTTGGCGTAAGTGTGCTAAGGTGAACGGGTGATTCTTCGTTAAGGAACTCGGCAAAAAAGTGGCCGTAAGTTCGCAATATGGCCTTCCGTCTTCGGACGGACGCAGCTAACGTACCCCTAGCGACTGTTTATCAAAAACACAGGTCCCTGCTAACTCGTAAGAGGATGTATAGGGGCTGAGGCCTGACCAGTGCTGGAATGTTAAGCTTGAGGGTGTGTGCCGCAAGGTGCATGCTTATTAAGTGAAGCACCAGTGAACGTCGGC
>JAHIOM010000003.1 GCA_018895235.1 Patescibacteria group bacterium
AAAAAGTCAGGTATATGCTTTATTATGGGTTTGTTTGATTTTTCCATATTTGGAGAGGGGGTCTTAGACAATGGCTTAGCCGAAAAGGCTAAACATTCAAGGTTCTGCCCGCAGGCAGGTTCTTATATTATATATTGGGAAGGTCGCTTTACCTACATTTTGCGACATTCTATATATTAATAATAAACCCTCAAAAGGGGGTGTCAACCCTTCACCTTGTGAATAAGGTGAAGGGTCAAGTACCTCCCCCGGGCTTATAACGCTTAGAAACGGCTAATAATGTATTGTGTGAGTTATATTTAGTGATGTTTTAGTAAAAATAAGATTGTTTCTTACTTCCCTAAAAATTTTAGAAAATATTTTTATTTTTATTGTTCCCCATATAATATCCCAATCTTCAAAAACCCCTCCCCCGACCATACCTCCCTACCACCCTATAAAAGGCCTCGAAAGAGGGTTTCAGGGGTATTAATATACCCCAAAACATCAAAAAGGGCCTATTGTTTGGCCTTTTAATTTGTCGCACAATGAGAAATAGTATTATTTACTTTCTTGCGGTGCCTGGTTAAATATATTGCTGAAAAGTCCCAGGACATAATCTTTAACTTTCTGCCAGATGTTTTGAGTAGCTTCTTTTGTTTGTTCTTTTATTTCTTCTTTAGCAATCTGCTCTCTTTTCTCAATTTCTGAGGTAACCTTATGCAGAATATTTTTATTCAAAAAATCTTCACCTTTTTGCCAAAGCACTCTTCCCTGCCCTTCAATTTTCTTATACAAATTCTGGCCTATCTTTCCAAAATAGGGCTGTTGACCCAGAACTAGAATTACCAAAATTATAATAATGAATATGGCACCTTTTAATATTCTAATCATTTTTTTCTTTTGCTTCTTTTATTCTTTGCAAGACCTTTTCTTTACCTAAAATTTCGGCCACTTCAAAGGGACCGGCAGAGGATTCTTTTCCAGTTAGGGCCACCCTAAAAGGCCAAAGCAGATATCCCCTATTCGGCAACCTTTCTGCCTCTAATAAAAGAATGTTTTGCAGGTTTGTTAGGTTCCAGTTTTGTTTTTTTATTCCAGATAAGATTTTTTCTAACTCTGAAAGAGCAGATACGACTTCAGACCAAACCATAGTTTGCCATTTTAGGAGTTCTTTTGGATAATTTAATCCTTTTTTGAAGAAAAAATCTACAAAATCTGTGATTTCTGATAACTTCTTAATGCGTGTTTGATAAAGTCCGATAATCTTTCCCAGAAACTCGTAAGATATTTTTTCTCCTGTTTCAATAATTTTGTAATTCTTCGCAACTTTTGTTCTGTTATTGATCGGCTCAATTAGTTTCGCTTCTATCAGATATGGCAAACAAAGTTCTGTTACTTTTTCAATTGATTTTTGGCGGATATAAAAACCGTTCAGGAAATCTAATCTTTTTTGATTAAATACTGCTCCTGCTTTTTGTACATTCTCTAAGGAAAACTCCTTGACTAAAGAAGATAGTGAGAAAATTTCTCTTTCACCGCCCGGATTCCAACCTAAAAATGCCAGAAAATTAACTAACGCTTCGGGCAGATATCCCGCTTTTTTGTACTCTAATACTGCAACGGCGCCATGCCTTTTGCTGAGTTTGCTTCTGTCCGGAGCTAAAATTAAAGGGATATGGCCATAGATGGGCTGGTGAAAACCCAGGGCTTCTTGGATTAAAATCTGTTTTGGAGTATTAGAAATATGCTCTTCACCCCTTATAATGTGGGAAATTTTCATTTCATAATCATCTATGGCGCCAGCAAGATAAAATAAGGGAGTTTGAAGATCTTTGGCAATCACAAAATCTCCTATTAATTTAGTGTCAAATTCAACTTTACCGCGGATTACATCATTAAAAACAATTTTTTTCTCGTGAACCCTTAATCGAATAACAGACTTGTTATCCGCCTCTATGTTTTTCTTAATCTGAACCACGGATAAAGAGGAACATTTGCCGTCATATTTCGGCGCCTGACCCCTTGCCATTTGATCTTGTCTTTTTGCTTCCAGTTCTTCCGGGCTACAAAAACAATAATAGGCTTTATTTTCCGCTAATAATTGTTTTAAATACTTTTTATAAGTTCTAACTCTCTCGCTTTGGCGATAAGGACCATAACCATCATTAATATCCGGACCTTCAGTCCACTCAATCCCCAACCATTTTAAACTGGCAATAATGTCTTTTTCAAATTCTGGTTTTGACCTTTCAATATCAGTGTCTTCAATCCTTATAACAAAACTGCCTTTATTTTGTTTGGCGAAAAGGTAGTTAAAAAGAGCAGTCCGGGCACCGCCGATATGAAATAATCCAGTGGGAGAAGGAGCGAATCTTGTTCTGATCTCGCCCGTTTCCATTAATTTAAAATGCTTAATTTTAGCCATATTACTATTCTAACATTAAATATTCTAGAATATTTCTTGCTGCTGTTTTTGCCGCCAGCGGTTTTGAAAACCTTAAGGCTTCTTCTTTCATTTTTACCAAAGTTTCCGGTCGGGAAAACAAATATCGTATTTTTTCCAAAAAGAAGTTAGGGGTTAAATTATCCTGCTCCATTACAATGGCAGCGCCGGTTTCCGCGTAAGCATAAGCGTTTTTGGCCTGATGATTTGCAGCAGCAGACGGAAGGGGTACCAGGATACTTGGTACGGCTGTTGCCGCGATTTCAAAAATAGTGCCCGATCCTGCTCTGGCTACCGCAAAATCCGCTACTTCATAGGCATTCTTTAATTTTTCTTCGTCCAGAAACGAATATAGATGATAATATTTTTCCAAATCTTTATTTATTATAACCTGGGCTTCGGCCTGCACCTCTTTTAAATTAGCAAAACCGCAAAGATGTATAATTTCAAAATCTTGAAGAAGAGTATTTAATATTCTTAAAACAAAATCATTAATAAACTCAGCGCCCTGAGAACCACCCAAAAACAAAAAAACAGGTTTTTCAATGGTTAAATTAAATAGTTCTTTCGCTTTTTCTTTTGAACCCCCTAAAATCTCTGACCTAATTGGATTTCCGATTAAGATTATTTTGCTTAAATCAAAATACTCTGTTTCAGGAAAAGATGTAAAAATTCTCTTTGCCCGCTTGCTAGCAATTCTGTTTGACAAACCCGGCACAACATCAGATTCGTGCAAAAAGATCGGCATCTTTAAAAGTTTGGCGCATAAGGTAACAGGTAGGGACCCAAAACCTCCCTTACTAAAAATCAGTTGGGGGTCTATTTTTACAAGATAATAGAAAGATTGAAAGAAGCTCCAGGGAATTTTAAACAATATGTCAATAAAGTTTTGGAAAGAAAAATATCTTCTAATCTTTCCGGCTGAAATCGTCATTACTCGAACATCTTCCTGAGAAAGCAAAATAGAACCAAATTCGTCTTTCGGACCTATATAAAAAAATTCCAAATCTTTTTTTAGATAAAGTTTACGTATTTCTCTTATAATAGCGACAAGAGGAAAAACATGACCGCCAGTGCCACCACCAGTAAATAATATTCGCATATTTATAGTTAAAACTTAGGATTTATTGTGTCTTGCAATGTTTAGCAGTATGCCAACCCCAATCAGTTCGGCAACAATATGGGACCCGCCATAACTAATAAAAGGCAGCGGAATCCCGGTCAGAGGTAAAATGCCGATCATTGAACTTATATTAACAAATCCCTGCAGAACTATCCAGAAAGTAATTCCCAAAGCAACAAGTTGAGAAAATTTATCATCAGCGCGCCGCGCGATCATCAAGCCAACCCATAAAAATATTAAAAAAAGTAGAATTAAAAAGACACAACCGATAAATCCTAGTTCCTCAGCAATTATAGCAAAAGTAGAATCTGACATTGATTGAGGCAAAAAACCAAACTTCTGGCTTGATAGTCCAAGACCGCGACCACCCAATCCTCCAGAGCCAATAGAAATAAGGGCTTGTTTCATTTGGAAACCTATCCCCATAGGATCAACTTCGGGGTGTAAAAATACAATAAGCCGGGACATTCTATACGCTTCGTATTTTATTAATAAAGCCAAGCCTGAAACAGCGCCGATAATTATTAAAAAACTGTGCCAAACAGGAGTACCGGCTGCAAAATATATTATTAAAGCCGTCACTCCGATTATTCCCAATGTGCTAATATCCGGTTGCAGAATTAGAATAATGGAAATTACGGCCAGAAAGACTAAAAAAGGCAAAAAAACTTGTTTAAAGGTATAATGGACCCTTTTAGATTTTAGTATTCCTTTTCCCTGATGTTGATAACTTAATCTATTTTTGAGCCAGCTGCTTAAATATAGGATAGAACTTATTTTTAAAAACTCCGACGGTTGAAAATTGATTATTCCAAAATTCAACCAGCGACTCGCTCCCCAAATACGACTGCCAATTTGGGGCAAAAAAACCAAAAACAGGGCCATTAAATTAGCTAGAAGAATAATCGGCGATATTTTCCTCAAGAAACCCAGGGGTATTAAAAAACAAACCAATCCCAGAATAATACCCGGTAAAAATCCATGAGTTAGCTGGTGGATTAAATAATAATTGGTTGTCTCAAACTTCTTCAAAGAGGCTGGCGCTGAAATGGTGGCTAAAAAAGAAATTCCTGAAATCAAAAAAAGGGCAAGAATAAACAATAAAAAATAGTCTAAATGTTTTATCTTCATGTTTTATAATTTTCTTACATATTTTCCGAATTGGTCTCCCCTGTCAAATTCGTTTTTAAAAAGATTAAAACTGGCTGCGCCTGGCGACAATAATACAATATCTCCTGTTTTTGCTATTTGAGAAGATTTTAAAACCGCTTCTTCCATAGAACTCACAGGAATAATTTCAACAGAAGATTTTAACTCTGCC
>JAHIOM010000030.1 GCA_018895235.1 Patescibacteria group bacterium
GCGCGTCGGCGGCTGCGGCGATTCCTTTTCCCCAGACCCCTTTTCTTAGCCGCAACCGCCTCCGCTTTCGCTCGCCCCGCTTTGCGGGGCTCACTCGCTTTTAGAAAATGAAAAAATCTATTTTGTAGACTTTTCGTCTACAGCCCTAAAGAAAAAATCAAATTCGTGGAAATAGAATTTTATCTTTTCTAACCTTAAAACACCATTCTTGACTATTTAATCTTGCTCCCAGTTGTTTAAATATTTTCTCTGAAGTCTCCGGTAGAAACGGTTGGAGCATCTGGGTAATGTTAGTTAGAATAATTAACAAATCATTGATTACCGATAATCGATTTTTGGATTTCTCCCAAGGCCTCTTTTTTTCGATATATCTATCACAAAAACTTATTAATCCCCAGATTTCTCTTAACGCTTTGTCAAGTTCACATGAAGCTAAAAATTTCTTATAATTCTGCCAACTATTTTGAATAACTTTCTTTATTTCTAAATTTTGATCTTTAATTTTAATTCGTGGCTCTTGGTTTTTGGTTTTTACTGCCATTGTTATTATCCTTGCCACCAAATTACCAAGCCCACTTGCTAAATCAGTATTATATTTTTCAAATAACTTTTCCCAGGAAATATCACCATCCTTACCAAAAGAACAAGCTGAGAGTAATAAGTAACGTGTGGCATCTACGCCGAATTTTTCTACCAATTCTTCCGGTCGAATGACATTACCAAGAGACTTACTCATTTTTTGGCCGTCAATCGTAAAATAACCGTGAATAAATAATTTTTTAGGGAGAGGTATCTCTAAAGCTAATAATAAAGCAGGCCAAATGCTGGCGTGAACTCTTAAAATGTCTTTTGACATTAATTGTAAGTCAGGCGACCAAAATTTCGGTAAATTTTTAAGATTTCCGTTCCACTCAAGCCCGGTAAGATAATTCAAAAAAGCATCCACCCAAACGAAAGTAGTATGTTTTTTGTCAAAGGGCAGTGGAATTCCCCACTTAATTTTTTGTCTAGAAATAGAAATATCTTTTAAACCCTTTTTAAAAAATCCTAAAACTTCTCTTTTTCTCTCTTCTGGTTTTATTTCAAATTCATTGCTCATTATTTTTTTCCTTAAAAGATTCTCAAACTGAGAGAGTTTAAAAAAATAGTTTTCTTCTTTTATTATTTCTGGCTTAATCTGATGATCTGGACATTTACCATTTATCAAATCACTTTTTGTTTTATATTGTTCACAGCCCAGGCAATAAAGCCCTTTGTAAGTTCCTTTATAGATAAGTTTTTTGTTATATAAAATTTGTAAAACTTTTCGAACACTCTTTATATGATTAGAATTAGTGGTTCGGATGAAGTTATCGTAAGAGATATTCAAATTTTGCCAGGCTTTTTTGAAAAGCTTTGAGTTTTCATTACATAATTGTTGTGGGGTTTTGTTTGCTTTTTGAGCTGCTTTTTCGATCTTAGCTCCATGTTCGTCGGTACCCGTTAAAAAAAACACCTCGTCTTTTTGGAGTCGGTGATAACGAGCTAAAACATCGGCAGCAATAGTAGTATAAGAATGCCCGAGATGTGGTTGGGAATTTACATAATAAATAGGAGTTGTAATATAAAACCTTTTCTTTTTATTTGATATAAGAGAACCTTTTTTCATTTTTTGTATAATTTTAAGGCATCAATATTTATGGTTTGAAATTCCTCGATTGAATCACTACATCTTCTAAAAATACTTTATTAGGATACGTCATTATGTCTAAAGTTATCTTAGCAACATCCTCTGGATTTAACATCTTACTACGATCCATTTTTTTCGGCTTTAGTATACTTTTTAATCTACCCTTGACCCTTACAGTATCAATAAAAGGGGTATTTATCGAACCAGGACAAATAACATCGACTTTAATATTAAACCGCCTTAATTCTTCTCGTAATGATTTACTAAAGGCAATAATGCCTCCTTTAGAAGCGGAATAAATACTAAAATATGGGGAGCCGGTTTTACCGAGTATTGAAGCTATGTTAATAATATGACCGGATTTATTTTTAATCATATTCTTAATACATTCCTTACAAAAAAGAAAAACAGATTTGAGGTTTGTGTTTATTATTTTATCCCATTCTTTCTCACCATAATCAGTGATAAAAGCGAGATCACCTCCGATGCCGGCATTATTGATTAAAAAATCAATTTTACCAAATTTCCTTATTGCTTCAGCAATAATTTTTTTCACTTCTTTACTGGAAGTCACATCGGTCTTAAAGAATAACAGTTCTCCATTCTTCATTTCCTTTAAAAAAGAGGGGGTAATTTTGTCAACCAACACAACTTTCATACCATGCTCTAAACAGTCGGTAGCAACGCTCTTCCCTAATCCTCCGCTAGCTCCGGTAATTACAATCACTTTGTTTTTTAATTTTGCCTTCATTTAACTTTTATTAAAAAATGGTCTAAATTTTTATTACTTTTAGAATTTAGAGTTTGAAAAACTAAAATTTCCCAAACATTTATTAATTACTTTCTGATAGCTTTTCGGAACATCCCTACAATTTTCTTTAAAAAATTGTTGAATTATTGTTTTGTATTCGTAAACTCTCTTATAAAAATCGCCTGGATGAAAGGCAAACCAAATTAAAAAATCTCTAATGAGGTATGTGGTTCTTGTATTCTTAAAAGCCGGGTAATTCTTTATTTTATTAATAACTGCAACCTCTATGTGTATATCGCTAAATTGATTTAAAAAATTAGAATAATTAATTAAGTCTGTTTGAAAAAACTTAAACGAAGGCTTTTTTATGAGTTTCTTTAGTTCTGATATTTTTATATTTATAGGCCTCCCTCTTTCGTTAATGAGAACAATCGACGGTGAAGATAATAAAAAATAAGCTGTGCGGTGGGTTGCGATAACATAGTCTTTTTTTAATATCTCATCAAAAAGCTTTTTTTCAGTAAGGGGTAATAAATAATAAAATGGCTCATCCAAATAAAGAATAGGGTGCGTATTGATATATTTCAATAATTCCTTCTTGGTTTTTTCTTGGGTTTCCTTAAAAGTTTTCTTAATAAAAGGATATCTAAGTTTCTCATCATTCTTTTCTATTGGAGTAAATATCTGACTATTTAAACTTTTTAAGAATACCGATTTGCCTACACTGGGGCAACCGAGAATTAATACCTGTTTTTTTAATAACAACTTTGGCACGGAAAAGTGATAAATTTTGATTTTTTATGTTTACTTATTTTATATCTATGAGTTTTTTTCATAAATGAATTGGGACAATAAGGATCTTCTGCAAAGTAATCTCCATATTCCCCAAAAGCTGCAGCCCTGCAACCGCCACAAACTCTTTGTAAAAAGCATTTTTCACAACTCCCTTTTAAATTTTTTCTATCTCTTATCTTTAATAAAAATTGGGAATTATTCCATATCTCTTTAAGGTTATTTTTTCTAATGTTTCCTAATAAAATAGGCATCATTGTACAAGGATAAACATTACCAATATTATTAATAAATATTTCAGTAATACCGGGCAAACAGCCACCAATAGATTCACTAATATCATACTTTTTAAGTATCTCCATTTTTAATCTACCGTCCATTACTACTTTAAGTGGATCACTGCTCACAATGTCTAATTTTCCTTTAAGAATGTACTTCTGTCTCATTAATTCCTTTAAAATTAAATGGTATATTCTTTTATCGATATATATGTTGTACTTTTTAGCTCGGCCCACAGGAAGGGTTCTGTAATAAGACACAGCCTCGACACCCTTTTTTAAGGCCAAATCTATTAGATCAAATGCTTCCAAATAATTAATCATTGATAAGGTCATTCTTACGTATACCCTTGCTTTATTTCTTAACAAAAGATCAATTCCTTCTATTGCTTTATTAAACGCCCCCTTTTTTCCTCTTATATAATCATGAGTTTCTGGAGTTGCTCCGTCTAAACTTATTTGAGTAATTTCTACAAATTTTTTAATTTTAGCAATATTTCGATTATTTATTAAAGTACCATTTGTATTCAAATAACATTTAATCCCTAAGCTATGGATATGATCCATAACATTAAATAAATCTTTTTCTCTTATTAGCGGTTCTCCACCCCCAATTAAAATAGCTTCCCAATTGGGAAACTCTTTCTTACAAAAGTCTAGGAATTTTATAATTTCATCAATTTTTAATTCGTTCGGGTCTGGTTTACTCGTGGCCCTACAATGGATACACTTTAGATTACAGGCAGCGGTAAGATCGAGATGGATGAATTTAGGTCCTTTATGCAAATTAAACATATTATCAAACATTAAAAATATTCCTCATTTTTATGTGGAATTTTGCATGGAGAAATTAATTGAATTATACTTTTATACTTCCACTTTGAAATAAAGGTAAATTAAGTGCCACAATTCATGCACATATTTTCTTTTATAATCTTTACCTTGGATATCCTTGATTTGTTGTTTTTCTCTTTTTTTCTCATTTTTTTACTTTATATCAATAAATTTTAATATTCGACCTTTCTATTCTCCTTTTTATCAAACCAAATTAACTTTGTCAAGTAGATATATCTGTGGGAGTAGACGAAAAGTCTACAAAATAGATTTTTTCATTTTCTAAAAGCGAGTGAGCCCCGCAAAGCGGGGCGAGCGAAAGCGGAGGCGGTTGCGGCTAAGAAAAGGGGTCTGGGGAAAAGGAATCGCCGCAGCCGCCGACGCGC
>JAHIOM010000031.1 GCA_018895235.1 Patescibacteria group bacterium
AATTGCCAGTGGGGTCCTTGTCCCGACCACAAAGAGTGCGTAGGAGTTGAATGTAAGTGTGTTGGAGCGTCAGGCTATGATTCGTGCAGTGATAATAATGACTGCAATACTCAAACCCAGCACAAAGAATGTATTGACCAAAAGTGTCTTTTAATACCCGGTACCGGAACCAATTTATGTTCGCAAGACACGGAGTGTGTTAACCAACACAGGGAATGCAATTTGCAAGATAGCTGTGTCCAGGTGGCTGGGATAGGAATTGATGAGTGTTTAACTGATGATAATTGCCCTTCTGAAGATCCTATTGTTCCACACAACGAATGTATTAATCGGAGATGTGTTTCAGTGCCTTGGGTTGGTGGTGATTTATGCCAGAATGATAATAATTGCCTTGACCAGCGCAGGGTTTGTTTTGGGAATGTATGTATTCAGAGAGCTGAAGACGGAAGAGACCAGTGTTTGTGTAATGAAGATTGTGGCGAGCAAAACTCCCCTTATATTGAATTGTTGCGAGCCCTTCCAGAGACCTATTGTATCGGTATCCCCGGCTGCGGTGAAATCTCTTTTGAGTGGAAATACCGCGACCCCGACGGAGACCCAGAATCAAGGTTTGACATACAGGTAGATGATAATTATAATTTCTCGTCTCCCGAAGTTGATAAAAGCTTCTTTAATCTTTCTTATCCTGACGGCGCAACCAACACTCAATTAATCGACGTCAGAAACCTTACAACTTCTCCTGATTGCGACTATATTACTTTTGACCAATCTTATTATGTCCGGGTAAGGGTTTGGGATAGCACTGGTTTGAGTTCTAATTGGCGGGCTTGGACTGAGATAGCCCCGGGAGTCTTTGATTGGAAGTATCAATACTATGATTATCAAGATTTAGATGGAGACGGCGATGAAGAAACCTTTTACAAAGACCCTCATCCTTGGCCGGCTCCTGACTTTATATTTCTACCGCCCGACCCTGATACCAACGAAGAGATTATGTTTTTAGATCTATCTACTTGTTATGACAGCAATAAAAATCCCTATCCATGCAAGAATATAAATCCTATTACTAGTCTCGACTCCGATCCGAACAATGACTATAATACTTATACTTGGATATTCGGAGACGGGAACAGCAATAATGATGTGGGTAATACTTTCCATAGCTATACTGCATCAGGAATTTATCCTGTAACTTTATATATCTGCGATCCTTCCTTAGGTGTTCCTCCCATTGGATGTTGTTGGACCATTCGCAATGTAGCGGTCAGGCAAACCTCATCTGGCAGTCAAGCGCCGGAATGGAGAGAAATTTCACCATTCTAATCGCCGCGCATCATATTTTATTTTATACAACGGCTCCTTAAGGAGCCGTTGACTAGTTTTAGGTTATCTGTTAAACTTAAAAAAGATTTTTTGTTAAATACCTATATATCTAAACATGGCAGTACCAAAACGCAGAAAAACAAGTTCAAGACGGGACCAAAGGAGAATGCATCTTTTTTTAAAGTCTCCTGTTTTAACTTATTGCCCGAAATGCAAAAAACCCGTGAAGCCACATACGGTTTGTTTAAATTGCGGTTATTATAACAACAGAGAAGTAATTGATGTTTTAGGGAAGTTAACCAAAAAAGAAAGAAAAAAACGCGAAAAAGAAATGAAGGTATCCGAGAAAAAAGAAAAAGCCGAAAAACCCTTAACAATGGAAGAACTATCAAAGAAAGCGTAAAGCATAATGATTATCTTTCGCTTCACGCTTTAATCTTTACATTTTATTTATGGCCTCAAGGCATTTATCAAGGTCAATTGTAATGCAGAGTTTATACGAGTGGGATTTTTATTTTGGCGGCACCAAAAGAACTTGCCCCAAAGGGGATACCACGCCCTCTCAGGACGGGGTAGTTCATAATAAAAGTAAAGAATCCATAGATAAAATAGTGGAACGAAATATCAAAGAATTCGGGCCGGGACTTGAAGATGTTAATTTCGTTTGGAGTTTAATAAAAGGCGTAACTAAACATTTACCAGAGATTGATAAAATTATTGAAAAGGCAGCGCCCGAATGGCCAATTTTACAAATACCGCTTGTAGACAGGAATGTTTTAAGGATTGGTCTTTATGAATTATTGTACAGCGATAAATCCGAGGTTCCGCCAAAGGTTGCGATAAACGAGGCGATTGAACTGGCAAAAACATTTGGGGGAGAAAGTTCTGGTAAATTTATTAATGGCGTTCTAGGGACTGTTTTTAAACAAATAGCTCCGGAAAATAACGAACCAGAAATAGATAAAAAATAAAAAACCCGTAGCATATAACGTGTAACCAAAGATTAAAGCACTTTCGTTACAGGTTATAGGTTGCAGGTTGAAATAAAAAATGAAAGACTTTTCCATACTTGAAAAGAAATACGGTCTGGAATTCAATAATAAAGACCTTTTGATTCAAGCATTTGTTCACAGGTCATACTTGAACGAAAATCCGGACTTTCATTTGAAACACAATGAAAGATTGGAATTTTTAGGGGATGCGGTTTTAGAGCTGGTGATAAGCGAGCACTTATACAACCAATATCCCGGAAAAGCAGAAGGCGAATTGACAAACTGGAGAGCAGCATTGGTTAATGCCAAAATGTTAGCCCAGATAGCCCAGGAACTGGAATTAAATGAATTTCTGCTTTTATCTCGAGGCGAAACCAAAGAAATGGGCAAAGCGCGTCAGTATATTCTAGCCAATACCTTTGAATCTTTAATCGGTGCGACTTATCTTGATTTGGGTTACGATGCCTGTAAAGATTTTATAAATAAATACCTTGTTGTAAAATTGCCGGATATAATAGAAAATGGGCTTTTTAAAGATGCTAAATCCCAGTTTCAGGAAGAAGCGCAGGAAAAGATAGGCGTTACGCCGATTTACAATGTTTTAAAGGAATGGGGGCCAGATCATGCAAAACATTTCATAATAGGCGTGTTTTTGGGAAAAGAATTAGTGGCCGAAGGAAAAGGATCTTCAAAACAAGAGGCAGAGGAATCAGCGGCAAAAAATGCGTTAGAAGCGAAGGGATGGTAGAATAATATTAAATTTAAAATTAACAATCAAAGATTTTTACAATATTATGTTAGTAATAAGATTTTTAAGAATAGGTAGAAAAAATCAGCCGTCTTATAAGATTGTAGTAACCGATAAAAGAAAACCCCCACGAGGAGGCAGATTTGTGGAGATTTTGGGTTTTTACAATCCCATTACTAAAAAGAAAGATATTAAAAAGGAAAGAGTTCAATATTGGTTAGGGAAAGGTGCTAAACCATCAGACAGCGTTCATAATTTATTAGTAGAGGGCAAGGTTGTGGAAGGTAAAAAGATTAACGTTTCTAAAAATAAAAAGTCAAAAGAAGAGGATAAAACTACCCAGATACCTCAAGCAGCACCAGAACCACCAAAAGAAGCAGTAAAACCAGAACCACCAAAAGAAGCAGTAAAAGAGGCAATATCAAAAGAAGAGCCAAAACCAGAAACTAAGACAACATTAGAAACGCAAAAACCCGCTTCTCAAGAACCCCAAAAAGATCCTGAACCGATAAAACCCCCAACACCCCCGACAAATCCAACACCTCCCTCAAATCCTTGACCCTTCACCTTGCGGGAGGCATAGTGTCATTGCAATTATAATGGAAGTTTATAACTACCACAGGGTGTTGCCGCAAGGTGAAGGGTTGACTTATTCTTAAAAATGAGTAGAATATAAAATATAGTAGCTTTTGAAGATTCTCTGATTTCTTGAAAGAGAGAATCGCGGAAAGGTCGGGCTACTGGATAAATCAACAGATTCAATTGTACGATTTCAAAGATTATGGCAAAAGAAAATGATAAAGAGTTCCTTGAATTTCTTATCAAATCATTAGTTGACAACCCGAAAGACGTAGAGGTTTCAAGAAAAGTTGATGAAATGGGAGTTTTACTTTCTTTGAAAGTAAACCCAGAAGATATGGGCCAGATTATCGGCCGCGAAGGAGCAACAGCCAAAGCAATTAGGAATTTGGTTCGCATCGTCGGTCTAAAAAATCACGCCCGCGTCAACCTTAAAATTGAGGAACCGGAAGGTGGTCGCGTTCAAAGGAAATCCGAGGAAAGAAAACCTTCAGAAGAAATTGAAGATATAAAACTCTAGAAATCCCTACCGGATTTACAGAGAAACGGAAGCCGTGCTATGATGAATAGTGCGGTTTTCGTTTTTAAAAAGCTTTATTGCAATAAAGGTTTTTACCCAGCCGTTTAAGCAGGAAATAACTTATCATAAGCATAGACGGCTGGGTTCATTCGCTACACTCATGAAGTTTGATATCATTACTATTTTTCCCAAGATTTTCAGGGGATATTTTGAAGAATCATTAATTAAAAAAGCCCGGCAAAAGGGCCTTATTTCTATTGATGTTCATAATTTAAGAGATTTTACGAAAGATAAACATAAAACCGTTGATGATAAACCCTTTGGCGGAGGATTGGGCATGGTGATGAAGGTTGAACCGATTTATAAAGCGATTCAATCTTTAAAACTAAAAAATAAAAAGCAAAGGTCAAAAATAATTCTTTTTACACCGAGAGGAAAAAAGTTTAATCAAAAACTGGCTTTAAAACTTTCCGAATTAGACAGAATTATAATGATTTGCGGCCGTTATGAGGGGGTGGACGAACGAGTGGCAAAAAACATCGCTGATATGGAACTATCAATAGGGGATTACGATTTAATGGGTGGAGAATTACCGGCAATGATAGTCGTTGAAACTGTTTCAAGATTAATTCCCGGCGTTATCGGCAAAAAAGAACTATTGGAAGAGAGAATCACTAAGAGCGGCGGCTTTTTAGAGTACGAACAATATACTAGGCCCGAGGTTTTTCTTCCTAAAAAAAGTGTAAAAAATTGGAAAGTCCCCAAGGTTTTAGTTTCCGGCAATCATAAAGATATTGAAGAGTGGAGAAGGAAACACTCAAAAGTTATTTTGTCCTGAGTTTATCGAAGGATTGAAAATTAGTTAATTTGTGTTAGAATATAAAAGAATTCTGGGCGTGTGGCTGAGTAGTCAAAGGCACCACACTGTAAATGTGGCGGGTTCTACCCTTCGTAGGTGCAAATCCTACCGCGCCCACATTTTGCCGATGTAGCTCAGTTAGAAGAGCACGTAATTGGTAATTACGAGGTCCGCAGTGCAAATCTGCGCATCGGCTCCGGTTTTAAATTTAAAATTAAGAATTAAAAATTGACACTACTATGGCTAAGAAAAAAGCGTTTTCAAAAATTCAGTGCACTGTTTGCAAAGAAGTAAACTATTTCACCAAAAAATCAAAAGCAGCAGCCGAGAAAAAACTAGAGATGAAAAAGTTCTGCAAAACCTGCAAAAAACACACACCACACAAAGAAGGTCGCAAGTAACTGTATTCCTTTATTTCAGTTTAAGGGGGTTATTTATCCATAAAATCAACAATCAACGGGCTTTGGCCCGTTTTTGTTTGACAAAGGTATTCTAATAAACTAGATTGAAAATAGAAACCTTAATAACTGAATATCGACGAAACCAGAAATTAACCGAGAGGAGAAAGGCAATGGCAATATGTAATAGTTTCCTGAAAGAAGAGGATGATGCATTAATTGAGGCTGCCCAAAGAGGAGAATTCTCGGGAATACAAAGTTGTTCACCCGAGATTCAAGAAGCGTGGGAAAAAGCCGCGCCCGCAATAGAAGCGGCAAATCAGGTAAGATCTCTTGAGATATTAGGTGAAAATTTCGACAACCTAAGAGAGCGGACAGAAAAACAGCTCGCTGAAAGCGAAGATCCTCCTACGGATCTTCAACGGGTTTCCAGGGAAAGCTACCCAACCTCGGTTCAGCTTCACGAGATGGTTGTTGAGGCGGAAAAAGTTAGAATGAGCGAAGATGAAGTTATTTCGGCCCCTCTAATTTGTGCAGCTCCTGGTGCAGCTGGGACAAAAAATATTATTCACGACATGCTTTGGGCTATTGAAAACCAGAGAATATTTCCGTACCCACACAAAGACGACCAAGTTTTTAGGAAGGTTGTCTTTATGGATTCTCAAAGTACTGGTCCGACTGGAGCACCAAGTTCATCTAAATTTGATCCGTTAACGAGAACCCTTTTTATCTTTACAGATGAAAATGGAAATTTTCCATCAAAAGAGTTTATCAAGGACGAAATTCTTCCGCATGAAATTCCTCATGCCAGTGACGAATTTAAAATAAAGCTTGGAGCTCGTGCTAAAGAACTGGAGGCCGTGATTGCAATAGAAAAGACTTCTGCTCAGCTCAAGGGTATCAGCACTGCTGAAAAAAGAGATATTTCTCCATACATAGAAAGACTTCAAGCGCTGCGAGCCGCTGGAAAAAATGTTGAGAATGACTTGCAACTAGAATGGGTTTCCGAATGCGTAAGACTTTACGCGAAGGGGAAATGTAGTCAAACTACAAAAGAATTCTTTGATGAAATTTTTTCAGATTAGCTTGAATATGTCCTGTCTAACTAACTTTAGGCAGGATTTTTTATTTCTGATTAAAAATCTTCCTTAATTGCTCCCGTGCTTCTAAATCAGAGATATTATTAACTTTACAGATCAATTCAATGGTTTCAGACATATCATTTTTGACGTTCATTTTTAGATTGTTTATGACTTCTTCTAAATCTTTCTTTCTTATTTCTTGCTTATCTTCATTGGTTAATTTTTCCCAAATTACCAATTCGCCTTTTATATTTTTGAAAAGTGGAGTTTCAAGTGATTTAGAAAGATAGTCATGAGGTATTTCCTTTTTTCTATAGTATGTTTCTATTATTTGGTGAACCTGATCAACATTAACTTCCATTTCTAAAGCAATTTCTTCTACTGTAGGCTCTCTATTTAACTTTTGTAAAAGATTTTTTTTAGTTTTCAGATACTTTGAAGTCATTACAATCGTGTAAACAGGAATTCTGATTGTTCTATCCGGATCAGTCAGAGCTCTTAAAATAGATTTTCTTATTGATAGAATAGCTAAAGTAGAAAATTTATAATCACTCATCCAATCATATGATTTTAACGCCTTAAAAAGTCCGAGATTTCCTTCTTGGATTAGATCTAAAAAAGTCAAATTTTTTGTACGCGACAAATAATATTCAGCGACTCTTACAACTAATTTTAAATAATAATTTCCGATATGTTGGCAAGCCCCGTCATCCCCCCTTTCTATCTTTTTAAATAATTCTTTTTCTTCCTTTTCGCTCATATTTGCAACTGAAATTTTCTCAATTTCTTTGAGATACATTTGAATGGCCTTGTCGGGTATATTTTTATTATTTTTTTCCATATTTTTATCCATTTTTTATTGTTTATTATTAATTATAGAAATCTCTTTTGCCAAATAATCAGAAAAAAGAATATTCGATTCCTTAATATCTGTATTTTCTTCCATATAGTTTATTTTTACTAAAGGCGCGTCATCTTCTGACTTTTTTCTGAGATCTAAACAGAGCACATTAGAATTGTCAAAAAATCCAAGAACTACAAAATCTTTAGGAATATCTTTACGTTTTATGCGCAGAAAAAAGGTTGCATTCAAAGCAGATGTCACTTCTTTGCTGGCAGATAAACCGAATATTCTTGGCTTTCCGGGGATTGGTATTTTTCCGTCATAACCGCTTCCGAATTTTTTCAAAAATTGTTTATAACTATCTGGTAACTTTAAATTTAATATTCTTTCTAAAAAAATAATTTCCTTTTCTTTTTCTTGTTCTTCAGTGGGCGAATATTTATTTCTAATTTTTTCTAAAAAATTAAACTTCTCCGAATCGCATTTTTGTAATGCTTTTTCATCTGCCGCATACTGTAAATAACACTCAAAAAAATTTACCCTCGCATTTTTTTGAGCATAATCATTTATCCAATGCCCCGATGTATTAAATGTTTTAAAATAAAGTTCACTCCATTTATTTCTGTCTTCTAATGTAATTGCTCGATAAAAATTATGAATTGGTCCAGACTGCACCGCACGTTGCAAGATATGACTAGAGTACTCTTTATTTTTATGATTATGGGCGAAAATTTTCATAATGAATTTCTGGTTTGCTAGATTTTTTTCAGAAGATCCTAATAAAAAATATTGGGCATTCTTATTATTTGATTCTAACTCAAAAAGACATGAGTCAAATCCATATATAGTATAACCGCCGTATACTTTATTACTCTGCCATAAATACGAACAATTTTTAAGTGCATATAAAAAGCTTGGGTGATTGATATTTACTAAAGCGCCCTCCAAAAAAAGATCATCGTTTCTAAAAATATATTCAAACAAAAATATCCCGCCGTTTTCGGTTAGCGCGTTTATGCTTTTGTATAAATCATCTTTAACTTTTTGGTCTTTAGACTCTATTATTAATTTTTTATTATCAATATATAAATTTGCAATAAGTTCTATCCCATATTTTCCCCTAGAATAAAGTTTTAATTCGCTCCGTAATAAGTCGCCAGCTCTTTTTAATTTTTCTTTTAGATCATCAATTCCAAATACTACAATATTCTTGGATTTTTTTGTCCATGATTTCGGAATTTTTTCTTCAATATCTTTCATAGCGTCTGAAATATTTTTTTCTATTTCAACAGTTCTATCCTTAAACTTTTTATTACAGACATAAAACATCAAACCCAATTTCATATCATGATATACAAAATAATCAGCTAATTTGTTTAAAGTATTGCATTTATCACAAAAACCGGAATTAATATTTCCGCTTAAAACTCTTTCTTTTAAGTACGGATCTATATCAACATTTACAGTTTTATAAAGTCGTACTTCTATTTTATTTCCACAATTGCCACATTTTATTATTGTTGTATTGGCTAAAGTCATAACATTATTATAATACCACAATAATGAATAAAAATCAATTTGACATCTGTTATTTTTAGTGTTAATTTTTACTATCAGTTCCTTGACATTGAAACACAGATAAGTAAACCTAAAAAACCAAAAGGAGAACCAGCATGAATACGAAAAGTATGCAAACGGAAAGAAAAATTAGCAGATTTGAAAGAAGGCTAAATGTCCATTTCCCCCGTTCCTACCGTCAGTTTTTACTCGAACACGGTTCGGCTATAATTGATGGTTTCCAGATTCTTGGCTTAGCGGAAGAAGAATCTGGAGAAAAGGAGGAAGAGCAGCTGGATTTGACCAAAATAGCTGAAAGCGAATTTTGCCCAGTCTGCAAGAGACAAAAATCTAAGGGTAAAATCACTTGCTATAACTGTTACAATCAGTACTCTGCAGAAACAAACAGGCAGATGCCACTTTCTCTGTGGGTAAAAGAAAAGATTTCCCTGCGGGTAAAACAGGAATCTGAACAAAAAAAGAAAACAGAAGAAAAGAGAGTCTCTGTTACAGAGGCAACTCAGTATTTGAGAGAAATGCGACCCGAGCTGTATAAAAAACTTGTTGCCGTCTGTTTCAATGGGGGTAGAGTTCTCTGTTTAGAAACAGGAAAAACAACAGAAGCCGATTGTCCCTTAATCGATGTCTCCCTAAATAAAGATGAACCATTAATTCCAGTGGGGCATACATTCGGAGAATGGCTTCGAATCCATCAGGAATATGAGGGAAGGTTCAAGGAAGCGTATGCTAGGGTGCAAAGAAGAAGGAAAGAAGCAGAAGAACGAAAGGGGAAGAAGTTTGGTGGCAAAAAAGGACTTTTGCCCAAACCTAAAGATTGGCATCCGATTGTAAGCAAAACCCAAGATTACATTGTTGGGTTAACTGCTTTAAGATTTAACCCAATGCTTAATTGTCTGGAAGTTGATGAATTTTGCAGCATTGACCATCCAAGTTACAAAGCAGGGGGCTCAATCCGAAATTTGGTAAATATACTGTTTACAATGGCTCGAGACTTTACTGGCTCTCTAAGTATTGCGTTCACCGAAGAACGGCAAGACGGAAAGCCGGGTTTTTCTAGGCCGGCAACGGCTGTACCAAAGGAATTAATCGCTTTGGCAGGAAAGTACGACATTGTTTTTGAAAAAGCAAAAGAAGGTAAAATCTCTCATCAAGAGGGTGTCAGCCTTTTTTTCGCTATTCTCGAAATGCCTCAAAAAACACAGGAAATAGTAGCAAACCTTGAAGAAGCCGGATATCTCAACAAAGAGATGATTACCGAAATTATTGCCGTAGGCATTTGGAGCAAAGAAGAAGTAATTTGGCTTCTAGAAAACGCCTCAAGGCCAGAAGCAATAATTATGGGAACAGACCTAGCGGAAAGTAGAGTACTTTGTAATGATTCTTTAAACTATGGCAAATCGGTTTTAATGGTCAAAAGACTTCAACAAGTGGTTTTAACGGAAATAACGGGTGGTTTTTCTTCCGAAGAAAGTAGAACGCCCGAATGCCGTTTGCAACCTTGCGGAGAATTTTGGATATTAGAATCTGCCAAGGAGTTTAATTTGCCTTGGCTGATAAACAAGGAAACGAAGGTTCATGTAGAACCAAAAGAAAAAGTTCTTGTTCTTTCAAGACCAAGGATTATTGCAGGCAAAGAAGAAAACCAGAAATGGATTAACGAAAATATTGCCTTATTGATAGGAAAAAAAGAAGAGTTGGGTATTGAGAAGGCGTGCCTAGTGCTTAACTACGATTTCATCAGCCCTGATTTTAATCAGAACCCGGAAGAGGTTTTGGTGGTGGCCGAAGAGGTCGTTGAAGATAGCATCTATTTACTCTTTCCGTATGATCGTTGCGATCAATTAGATCTGCAGGTGGAGGAAAAGATGCGCAGAGCAAGAAGGATGCGTAAATTTCCATCCAGAGAAGTTTCTCTAGATCTGCAGATGATGCTAATACCAGCCGAAGAATGGGAATACAGTAAAACATTCGGTCATTTGGCACAAAACGCTTATGACTACGGCGAGTTAATCGCAAGCAAGGTGAATATTTCTCGATACCGGAACGATTTTATTATTACCTCCGCTGCCGTAGAAAGGGTAGCGTTTCAAATTGCAGAAGGCAGTAAAAAGATTACGATACCGGCAAAAAGCAGACGACTGGTTCTTAGCGCGCTGAAAAGAGAAAACGGAATCAGTTACTCTTTTGTCAAACCAAAAGAAATGTCAGAGTTTCTGGAAAAGATAAGCGATAAACCGCCTTCTTCAAAAATAATTCCCTTTGGGGCTGTGATTGTTTCAACTCCTTATAAGAAGTTCGACGAACCCTTAGAGAGACTTGAAACGCCGAGAAACCAAGTTGAAATACCCAAAGAGGTTATTTCCGCCATTAACAGTGAGGTATCGGAAAAAATAAAAGAAGGAATTTTTGTTAGCCGTGACGACAACATCAGGTCGGCCCATCAACAGGTGCAAGAAGCTTTAAAAAATGGACTTCCACTGGCCGTATCATATCTTCAGCCTCAGGTTTTCGTGGAAGCAATTAGGGGTTATCTCTATGCCCTTCACTTTGGCAGGAAGAAAACATTAGAACCTGCGTACCTCCGAGTTGCTTACAATGATGGAGGTGAAGGAAAACCTTTTCCAATTTTCTGCCTCGACAAAGAGCCAAAAGTTGGAAAACATTTTTACGATTTTCCAGCTCAGATAGTATCCTTGCGGCATATGTTGGGTGATTTAGCGACAGAGTGTTCCATTATCAGGAATGTGGAAATACAGCGGAAAGAGGATTCTGTTGAGCAAGAAGATTTTGCTTTTAGAAAAGTCTATTTCTTTATAGAGACTCTTCTGAGGTTAATTCAAAAAGAGGTTTTAATAGAAGAGGTAGAAAAAACAACAAGAATTTTCCGTCTTTTATGGGAGTATTCGCACACTACAGACGCTCCAATAAAAGACTGGGATTCTCGAGCAGGCTTAAGGCTACACTTATTCCAGTCTACTGGATTAGAGCCAGCTGTGGTTGGAACCTATCGAGCGGTGGTTGAGCTTTTGCAAAAACACCGTGGTAAATTGGTAGTAGTGCCAAGGATATACAGAAGAGACGATAAGCTAATGCAGAAGTTTGAAACCGTTTCACCGCTTAATGAAGCGGAAAGAAGAAGAATAATTTCTGAAATGTACCATTCGGCTCAAGAATGGATTTAATATAAGGGTGGCTAAATACCACCTTTTTTTATTTATTTTTTTGACAGAAGCAGTAAAAAATGGTTAAACTAACATCAGTAGCATCTTGAAAACTGAATACTGAACAAAAACCCAATTGAAAGGATAAATCCAATGGCAATATGCAACAGTTTCCTAAAAGAAAGCGATGATGAATTAGTTGCGGCCGCTCAAAGAGGAGAATTTTCGGGCATTAAGAGTTGTTCACCTGAGATTCAAGCTCAAATAGAGAGAAGTATGCCTGCGGTAGAAGCGGCCATTAAAGAATCTACAGAAAGAGTGCTATTTTTTGAAAGCGACCCGGAGGGTAGAGAAGTTTTGCTCAAGAGCGGGCATTTTGGAGAATTTTCTCCGGAAGAAATAAACGCTATCGAAAAAGATAGAACTCAACAAGAATCGTTGAGTTTTAGGACGCTACACGGTGAGTTTGAGATAAGGCAAGACCCGGGATCTAATTTACCCATAGAAGAGGTAAAAAGGATTTATCGGGAGGAAACGCCTCATTGCGTGGTTGAAAATCTGCAGGGCGTAGGCCATATTGATAAGGTAAAACAGGTTCAAGGAAAAGATGGCAAGCCGGAAACAATTCTCGGCGAACACCATTCCTTCGTGCCAGAAAAAGACGGCACGCCTGTTCCTCATCTAAGATCAGAAATCTATACCTACAAACACCCTGAAAATACCCTAAAATCCAGACGCGAAACTTTAGAAGTTTTACAACGGGGAAATCCTGAAGAAATCAGGCAAGCTCTAATGCAAAAAGAAAAAGAAACTCACTTTCATGAAATCGGAGAAGAGATTTATGAAAGGCATTTTACCCTTGAAGAAATTCAAGAGTGTGATAAAATACATCAAGAGGCGGTTAAGGGTGGATGGCTTAGAGCGATTTGCGACCACTCCCGCCCCACTGCTCCTGAATATGTCTGCGACGCCTACGCGATGTTCAAAACAAATCCGCAAAGGTTGAAAAGTATTGACGGGAAAATGTTTGAGCTTCTTAAAAGCAAAACCATTTCCCTTGAGGTTAAAGACACTTTTGCTTCTTTAGAGGGGCAAGAAGATCAAGGAGAATAAAGCCATGACAGATAAACAAGCACCAGTTTTAATGTGTGATAAAGTAGAAATCCTTGGAACCAAGGATGGCAAAGAAAGAGTTATTGCTGTCATTTCAATAAAAGACGGCAAGGTTGTCGTAGAATCCGACGACAAGGCGTTCAAAAAGGACGCGGAAAATTTCATTAATGCGGACGGAAAAGTTATTCGGACAACCAGAATCAACTCTTCAGGTTTCCGTCAGATAGTGCTTATTCCGCAAAAACCAGGAGAAAAATATTTCCTCCTTTCTCTCATGGGCCCATGGGGTGATAAAATTTTAGATTACACCTACGTTTGGGGGAGACAGGCTGGAAAAATTTGGGAAGAAGAGCCCACAGGAGATCTCCTTTAACAACAAGCAGCTAAGAGCTGTAAATCCTAACGGGTTGATTTAACTATCGCCCGTTTTTTTTGACAAAACGCTTCTAAAATGGTTAAACTAACATCAGTAGCATCTTGAAAACTGAATATAAAACCAAATCCTCGATATCGGAGAAAAACAATGACAACCAAGGCAAAAAAATACGTCTGCAAAGATTGCAGGGAAACTTTTAGGTATGATGAACTCCCCTTTATTTTGAAAGCTGAAAAAGGGGAGAGCCGACCAGAAAGATGTCCAGGGTGTAGGCAAATCCACGGAGTAGAAAGGGGTAAAGTAAAAGTTCCCTTTTTTGAACCCATCGAAACAGGATTTTCTGCTTCACGCTTTAATTCCTCGCAAGGTGTTTTTGCCTCTCGTGGCGAAAGAAAACTAGAAAAGGAATCTAAAGAAGTTGATTTATCTGAAATAGAATTTGGAATAACAGATAAAGACATTTTGGCATTTTATGAAAAACTAGAGAATAACCAAGTTGTTGTAGTAGTAGCGCCGACTGGTTCTGGAAAATCAACCTTTCTTCCTTTAAGATTAATCGTTTCTCCAAAAGGATATAAAGGAAATTTAATTGAAAAACTAATCAGGCAAGGCCAAATAATTATTACAGAGCCCTTAACGTCGGCCGTTGAAAGAATCCCTACATTCATAGCTGAAAAGCTTCTGGGATCTAAAGTGGGTCCTGGAAATATGATAGGACTTCGTCACGGCGGCGGGGAAGAAGGCGAAAGATACGATAGATGGAACATTGAGGTGCCTGTTACTGACGGCTCTCTGCGCAATTGGATAAGAGAAGGTAAGCTCAGCCAATACAGCTTGATTATGGTTGATGAAGCACATCAACGCAGTTGTAATATTGAAACCATCTTGATGCTCTTGAAAAATGAGCTGCCACGTTATCCGAACCTGAAGGTCGTAATTTCTTCTGCGACTGTTAATGCAGAACGTTTTAGAGATACATTTAAAGAGACCGGAGTGAAAGCAGACATTCTTAATCTCGATCATGCTTCAAGGAGAAAACATAATTACTATGTTCACTTTTGGGGAAATGACCAGAAAGTCAGTGACTGCGATTGTTGGCTTTGTCAGGATTTAAGAGAACGAGAGAAATTCTGGGAATACCGAAAAGACTCTCCAAAGGAGTCTAAACTTCCAGAAGTAATTGCAAAGCTTGTAATAGAAATTTTGAAAAAAACCAACAAAGGAAGCATTCTAGTCTTTTTACATGGCGAAGCCTTCATAGAAAATACTGCAAAAAAGATTAAAGATCTTAAAAGAATAAATCGCATTTCAGTATCTGAAGTGCCAGTGCTTACGGTTTATCGTAGATTGGGTGAGAAGGAGGTGGAAAGGAGATTCAACTTGAGGGGTGAAAAAGGAAGAGTCCTTATCACCACAAATATTGCCGAGACTTCTCACACTCTTGACGATGTTATATATGTCATTGACTGCGGATATATAAAGGAATCCACGTGGGATCCTGCTACCAAGATATCAAAGCTTCCTTCTCGGCGCCACAGCCAAGACGGTTGTCGCCAAAGGTGGGGGAGAACAGGAAGAAACTGCGATGGTTATGTTTTCTGTCTCTATACAGAAGAAGAATTCAATGGGTTTGAAACCCACACCAATCCTGAAATTACAAGAAGCTGTCTTGATGAGGTAATACTAACCCTCAGCGCTACGGGAATTTCTAATCCCGGAAACATCCCTTGGTTAGTAAATCCAGAGGATTTATCGGATGAAAAATAATTTAACATTAAAGGGGCAAAATACCCCTTTATTTTTTTAGGTGTTTCTGCTAGTCTGACCATAGAAGCACCTTAACAACCACCGTAAGGAGTTAGACATGGATAATAGAGAGAATTGGGCAACAGAAATATCAAGATCCGTACAATCTGTGCGCGATAGCCAGTTTGTTACTAAAACAGGCGTTATCACAGAAAAAGCTTTAGAAATATTCCATATTCCAAGATCAGTTCAAGATATAGATGTAATTACTTTAGCAGATGAATATAACTGTGCGCTGGAGGCGACGGTAGTTCTTTTCCTAATGGCAACTCGCGATGGCGAGCCAAGGACAGGAGCAAAGCTATATTCATCAGGCATTGGTCTTCTGTTTTGGGATATTAATTGGACAGCTTCGACAAAGGCAACAATCTGGCATTTACATCAGGCCCTAAAAGTAGGATGTAAAGATGACCTGGATTTTGTGATCAAGCTTGCTTATTGTTTTGTTAGAGCAGAAAAACGAGGTTTAGCCGAATTATGGGCGAAATATTTTCAGGTTAATTATCGGGTTATACAAGACGCTTTAGATGAAGCTCGAAATATACTCGCTTCTCACCATAGGATGAATGCTCTAGAAGAAGAAAGAGATATTGATATTAATATCGTTGGAAGAATACGACAGGTGTTTATTTCAGCCTGGCAGAACAAAGTTACGGAGATTACAGACGATAAGCCAGTTCCCTGTCTGCAAGTAGAAAAAACAAAAATAGCAGCTATCTCCTCACATTGTATTTGTAATCAGCCAAAAGGGAAAAAAGTTATTATGGCAACTGCCGTTGATGGGGTAGCGATTGTCGGTGGTTACCCACGGCAAATGCCAGCCGCTTCTTTTATAGTATGCTTAACGAAAGAAACCAAGGAAAAAAAGAAAGAAAATCTTTTTATCGACCAGATTATTCCTATCGGAAGTTCGGTAAGTGTTATTAGAGAGAAAAAGAAAGCATTAATCGGCAAGATAACAAGGCTTCCATCAACAATCAGTTTTGCTTACAAACAAACCCTTGATATTGATCTTTCTAAAGAAGAAAGACTATCTCTCGCCGAATTTACTGAAGGATTTCTTTGCAGTGAATTTGAGGAAGAAAATTATAAAGTAGAAGTAAATTGGGTTGGAGACGATATGGCCGATGAGGCAATTATTGTCGGCTGGACAGAGAAATCAGGACAACCGATTGCTATCCTTGCACCAATAAAAAACAGCGACGTGAAATCAAACTTTGAAGTCGGGAATTGGTTTGAAGCGACTGTTAGGAAAGTTGTGCGGGATCCAAGTGGCAAGGGAGGATTCGTTCTGATTAGCTTAAACTATGATCCTGATGTTTCGATAGAAATTAACACAATTTCCCTTTCACCCGCAGGATACGGCCTAGAAGTGCTTGAAGGGAAAACCATAGATCTTTGTATTGAAAGTTTCGATGAAAATGGAAATCCTCTTTTAACTAACATTAACCAAATTACAAAAGACTTAAAAGTTCTCAGGGAAGAAATTTCTAAAAGTAGTGAAGCAACTAAAAAAAGCGAGAAAAACTACATTGAATTATCCGCCCTTACGACCGAAATAAACGAAGATGAGGAAAAGGCAGTCGTGATTATTACAAGAAAAGAAGGGATTATTCACTTTTTTGAAATTAACCAAACATATGTTCCTGGCAAAGACCTTGGGAATCTACGAATCGGCGAGGAAATCGTTATTCGGCTAATTAGTAAAACAAACGGTGACGAAATCCTTGTTGAATACTTCGCTAAAGAAGAAATAAGGGATATGCCCAAAGGTTGGGGGTTGAATGAAATTGGAGACAAGGTAATCGTGCCACTATGTCTTGAAGATAAAGACCTTGAAGGATGGAATGTCCGTCCAGAATTGATTGATTTTGTTAAAAGGCACTCTTGGCAGTACTGTCTTACCGTAAGGATTATCTCCCTGAAGGAGCGGATGTCTAGGCTCAATGAGGGAATGATCGTTAGGGCGACGGTTAAGGGGATTGATCAAGATGGACGAGGCGAAGATATTGTGCGGGTAGTCTTTGGAGATAACATCCCTGGGTCTATCCCCGGAAGATTTCTATCCTCACCTAAAGTTTCTGAGGGCGACGAGCTTTCGTTGTGTGTCAGGGGCGTTGATCCTGAAACCGGTTTAATCCGATTAGTTGACGAAAAAAAAGAAAAGGAATTCCAGAAAAAAAGAAAAGAAACGGCTGTACAACAGATAGAAGAGTCCATTGCAAAAATGCGAACCTTCTTAAGAAATGATGAAGATTTTCTTGTTCGTCTGAAGGAACAACTAGGTAAAATTCAATATGGAATAGACCATGCCAAAACACGATCATATGCCGCTGAAAGAGAAGTGTGGAAAGCACAAAAAATTAGTAAAATAGAAGAAGTTAAAAAACAAATCCAACAATGGAAGGAAAAAATATCTTCTGCCCAAAGAGAATCGAGAGAATTAAAATAAAAAATAAAAGCCGATTGTGAAAACTTTCGGCTCTTTTATTGCATTTTTGTTATAAAACGGGCAGAATTAAAAATATATGGAAAAAGGTGTTAATATTATTATTACTAATGGCCAAGGGAAAATTCTTATCCTAAAAAGAAGTACTACCGAATTTCATTATCCAAACCTTTGGGATTTGCCTGGCGGAAAAGTAGAGGACGGCGAGAGTTTGCAGGAAGCCGCAAAAAGAGAGTCAAAAGAAGAGAGTGGATTAGACATAAAGCTTGCAGACGATTATTTTTATATTTTTCATTATCCTAAAAAAATTGATAAATACGCCTTCAAGTCAACTTTAATTGGCGGAGAAGTTTTACTAAGCGAAGAACATACAGAATTTAAATGGATTTCGGAAGATAAATGGCAGAGTTTAGAATATATCCAGAGCGTTAAGGCGACCCTTGGAGAATTTTTTAAAAAATCAGAAGCTTTGATGAATAACGATGGGAAAGTTACTAATTTATTGAAAAAAACTAGTAAGCTTAATAACTACGCAACCGAATTTTTAGGGAAAATTGCAACTATTAAAATAGATCGCCCCATTAATTCAAAACATCCAAAGCATGGTTTTGTTTATGAGGTGAATTATGGTTTTGTGCCGGACACAAAAGCCCCTGATGGCGAGGAAATTGACGCATATCTTTTGGGTGTGAATGAGCCGGTGAAAGAATTCACTGGAAAATGTATCGCGATTATACATCGAATAGATGATAATGACGATAAATTAGTAATTGTTTCTGAGGATGCGAAAGAAATAAGCGATAGAGACATTCTTAAAGCAGTTAATTTTCAAGAAAAATGGTTTAGATCTGAGGTAATTAGATAACAAAATTTAAAAATATGAGTTCTAAAATTTTAAAAGTAAATCCATTTCAGGAAACATTATACGCTGACATGTGCGGGCCGGCTTCGCTTAAAATAATTTTGGGTTATCATGGTGTTGAGAAAACTGAAAAAGAGTTAGCTAAGACGGCCGGATAGAAAAAGGGTTTGGGTATAGACGACAAAGGAATCAAAAAAGTAGCCGAACGATTTGGCTTTAAAGTTATAATGAAAAACAATAGCAATTTCAAAGATATTCAGAAGTGGCTGAATAGGGAAGTACCAGTTATTGTTGATTGGTTTTCTCGTGGCAGAAATGATTACCCTGAGTCAGAGATGGTAGATGGACATTATTCAATTGTTTGTGGCTTGGACGATAAATTTGTATATCTCCAAGATCCGGAGATAGGGAAGCTGAGAAAGATTATAAGAGAAGACTTTATGAGGGTTTGGTTTGATTTCAAGGGTGAATATATAAAACTTAAAGAATTAATCGTAAGACAAATTATTGTGGTATATAAATGAGGTAAAGGTGTCTATACCTTAACGACACGCACTACATAAAGAAGGGAAGCGTTGATATATTATACGACATGGGAACCCGAGTTTGTAGCTCGGGTTTTTAGTTGCGTTCAAATTTTGAAAAAACAATAAAACCCTAATAAATTCTTGTTATTAAACCGAAGAGATGATAATATTATAAAATAAATAAAAGTATGGATATAACTTTTGATAACATTTATCAAAAATACGCTGATATTTTTAGTAAACATACCATAGATATTAGTAATCTTGGCTGGTGTGACCCGTGGGTAATAGGTTTAGTTTGTCTAAAAGCGATTGAATATAAAGATGAAATTGATAAAGGATTTATACTTACTAAAGATACAAAAATATTATCATACCTCAAAAGGATGCATCTCGATGCATTTCTAGAAGAATTAACTTACAGCAGATTTCTCGGAGGCCTTAAAAATTTGGAAATCAATGAAAAAGAAAATTTGAATGTCCAAGAAATTTTGCATTGTGAATTCAGAGATAATTTTGACGCTCGTTTGTCTTCAAGAATAAAAAATATGTTCACTAAAATCGGAATGAACGAGAAGGAGGGAAGTATGGCGACAGCATTAGTGGGCGAGTTAGGAAATAATGTTTTTGATCATAATGAAGGATTGTGGCCGACGAACGTGAGAGGGGCAATTATTTTGGCTCAAAATAATCCGATAAAAAATAAAATTGAGGTGGTTGTGGCAGATCCCGGCGTAGGGTTCCAAAGCTCTTTGCGATTAGCAGAACCATCTCCCAATAATGATATTGATGCAATTAAGCTCGGATTAAGCGGAGTAACTGGCAGAATAGGCGAACCAAGGGGAAATGGTCTTAGAGTTATTCAAGAGTGGACAATAGAAAAATTTGATGGTATAGTAAAAATCCATTCAGGAACCGGGTTGATTGTTGTAGATAAAAATGGACAAAACGAAAAAACAGTTTTCCCCATTTTGGGAAGCTTAACATCGTTTGTAGTAAAATATAATTCGTAGTAAAATAGAATTAAGAGATTAAGAATTTTTATGATTATACAGATGTCAAAATTTAACACTGTGCTTAATGGAAGACCTACGGCAAGGGAGGCTTTTTTACGTTTGCAACAAATTATAAATGGTTCAGTTGAAAAAGAAGATATCACGCTTGATTTTATGAACGTAGAGGTTTTGACACCGTCATATGCCGATGAGTTATTAAGGGCGTTAGAGGGTAAATATGGTTCTGATAAAATTAAGATTATAAATACTTCTCAAGCTGTATTAGCAACAATTCAAGCTGTAAAATAAAAAGTTCGAATATTATTTCGAGCTTTTTATTTACAAACTACCTGCAAGTTGCAACATACATCACACAAAGAAGGAAAGAGATAAAAACAGAAACCGCGTTTGGCGCGGTTTTTAGTTGAAAAAACTCAAAATTATGATACATTATAAATATGGGGGCTTAGTTTAATGGTAAAATGACGCTCTCCAAAAGCGTAGATGGGGGTTCGATTCCCTCAGCCCCTGCAAAATCTGGTAGAATAAGCATATAGAGGTTTTATGATAAAAAGATCAAACAAAAAACTAATATCTGACAAAACACCGGTTAACGACCTGATTCTTTTCAGTATTTATTCGATTATCTCTAATAATGAGATTTGTACGTTTGATAGGTTGATAAAAGAATGCTTTACCATGTTTCCCACACCATTTGGGTTTGCCAGGTATCCTATTTGGCCGGATTCAAGAAAATTAGATAGGCCATTAAGAGGTTTAAGAAACGAGAAACTAATTAAAGGCGATCCTAGAACCGAGTTTTTTCTTACAAAAGAAGGGAAAGAAAAAGCCGAAATTATTGTTAAAACCTTTAAACAAGGAAAACTACTTTAAATGAGCTTAATAGATTCTTTAATTCAAGGAGGCTGGATTAAAACCGATTTAGTAAAAGAGGCCTTCAAAAAAATAAAAAGAGAAGATTTCTTGCCCGAAGAACTTAAAAATCTGGCTGAAATCAACGAAGCATTGCCAATTGGCCACGGCCAGACAATTTCGCAACCCTTAGTGGTTGCTTTTATGTTAGAACAATTACAACCAAAATCCGGGGAGAAAATTTTAGATGTTGGGTCGGGTTCTGGTTGGACTACAGCGCTTTTGGCACAAATAGTAAGCGGAGAATCAACGGCCAGCCAAGGCCGAGTAATTGCGGTTGAAATAGTGCCGGAATTAAAAGAATTTGGCGAAAGGAATGTCGCCAAGTATAGTTTTATTAAAAAAGGAATCGTTAAATTCTTAATGGCAGACGGCTCCAAGGGTTTGATTAAAGAAGCGCCCTTTGACAAAATAATAGCATCGGCTTCAACAGATAGCATTCCCGCAGCTTGGAAAGAACAATTAAGGGTTGGCGGTAAAATTGTAGCCCCCATCGGCTCATCCATTAAAACAATTCTCAAAAAATCAGAAACCGAATTTGAAGAAATTGACCACCCTGGGTTTGTTTTTGTACCCTTAATTAAAAAAACGCAAGATGAATAAAAATATTATATTATTATTGGTGCTGATTTGTTTTATTAGTGGTATTTTTTTATGGAGCGACATTTATTTACCTCCAGAACCCGGTTCCAACAAAATAGTTAATTTTACGGTTGAAAAGGGGCAGGGCGCTAAAGAAATTTCAATCAAATTAAAATCAGAAGGATTAATAAAGCACAGTTCTATTTTTAGGACATACGTTTTGTTAAGAGGATTGTCTAAAAAGCTTCAAGCGGGGCAGTATGAGTTATCTCCCTCAATAAGTATGTCTAATATCGTAAAGAAACTTTCCAGGGGAGAAATTATAAAAGAAAAAATAACCATTATTGAGGGTTGGAATTTAAAAAATATAGCGCAATATTTTCAAGATAATAATATATCCTCTCAAGAAGAGTTTTTAGAGTTGGCTAAAAAAGATTTCAGTCAGGGCCTCAGCGTTTTATCAGACAAGCCAAAAGATTTAAATCTTGAGGGTTATCTTTTCCCGGATACCTATGAAATAATCCCGGGAACCGGCGCCGAAAACATAATTAAAAAAATGCTTAATAACCTTGACCAGAAAATTACCCTTGATTTAAGGCAAGAGATTATCCAGCAAGAAAAATCTATTTTTGAAATAATAACGATGGCTTCTTTAATAGAAAAAGAGGTAAGAACCCTAGAGGATAAGAAAATTGTTTCTGGTATTTTCTGGAAAAGGATAGAAAGCAATAAACCCCTTGAATCTTGCGCGACCATCTCTTATATCCTTGGGGTTAACAAATGGATATATTCTTTCGATGATACTCGTATCCCTTCGCCATATAATACTTATTTAAATCAGGGTTTGCCGCTGGGCCCGATTTCAAACCCAGGATTGGATAGTATTACCGCCGCTATTTATCCCACAGAAACTGATTATTTTTATTATTTGTCGGCACCGGACGGTAGAACAATTTTCAGCAAAACCTATAAAGAACATAACGCGGCTAAAGTAAAATACTTGAAATAAAAAGAGGGGGTTGACAAGGGTTTTATACTATATTAATATACAATCATTATTTATACGTTTCCGCAGACAGTAGGCATAAATGTAAGACCTGCCGAGGAGTAATACTTTTTCCCAAAAGGGAATTTGTATCTTTTGTCTGTGGAAACACAGATTTTTGTTTAATATGGCGCTAACAAAAGACCAGAAGAAAAAAACAATTGAAGATTTAAAGGAAAAAATAAAGCAGCAAAAGTCTGTTGTTTTTATCGACTTTTCTAAAGTCAACTCAAAGGATATTTTTGCCTTAAGGAGAAAATTAAAAGAAGTAGGTTGTATATTGAAAGTAGCTAAAAAAACCCTTCTTAAAATTGCTTTTGGAGACGAAAACAAGGAAATTTGGCAAAAAATTAAAGAAAATACTCCGGGGCAACTAGCAATAGTTTTGAGTACCAAAGATGAAATCTCGGGGGCCAAAATCACTGATAAATTCAGCAAGGAAAGCGAGAACGTAAAGATCTTGGGCGGTATTTTTGAAACAAAATTTATTGATAAAAATCAGGTATTGGCTATTGCCCAACTGCCTTCGAAAGAAGAACTGCTTGCCAGATTGGTTGGTTCTTTGTCGGCTCCGGTATCAGGTTTTATGAATGTTTTACAAGGAAACATTAAAGGTCTAGTATATGCACTAAGTGCAATTAAAAAAAATAATAATTAAAATCTTAAAAAACATGGCAGAAGAAACAAAAAAAGAAGAAAAAATCGAAGTCCCGGCTAAATTCAAAGATTTAGTTGGAGAGGTTGAAAAAATGTCAGTCTTAGATTTGGCTGAATTAGTCAAGGTTTTAGAGAAGAAGTTCGGCGTAAGCGCAGCCGCGCCGGTTGCCGTTGCCGCTCCAGCGGCCGCAGCCGAAGCTCCGGCAGAAGAGAAATCTATTTTCAATATAGAACTCAAAGAAGTCGGGGCTAAAAAGATTGATGTTATTAAGGCGGTTCGCGATGTCACTGGCAAAGGATTGAAAGAATCAAAGGACTTGGTTGATGCTACAGCCGCAGCTCCTCAGATGGTAAAAGAGAACGTCAAGAAAGAAGAGGCAGAAGATATCAAGAAAAAGTTTGAAGCAGCCGGAGCAAAAGTGGAGTTGAAGTAATCGCCCGGCTTTTCGCTCGGATAACTGCCTCGAGTAGCACGCAGTCAGCTGCAGCGGTAAATCCGAGTTAAATCTCCGCTGCTGCTATCTCTCGCCCGCCACTTTTTAAATGCTAATTCATATATTTCAGAATGGCGGGCTCCGAGGTGCAACTCTCGACAGTTACCCTCGCTTCAGCACTAAATTCTTACTTTATAAGGAATAAGAAAAAAACGCATCTTTTAAGGGTGCGTTTTGAGTTTATATGTGTTAGGGCTTGAATATTTTTAAAAAAGTATTAATCTGAAACATTAGTTATTTGACAAAAGAAAGGAGCTTTTTATGCTAAATCTAGGCGAAATTGACAAAATGGTACAAGGTTGGGGATTGCAGCTTGATTGTGTTGAGATAGAAAAACTTCTTGAACATTTACTTTGGGAATGTATGAATCCTGATGAATTTCAGCAAAAATGCGAATTTATTTTTGATGATATAGTTATTTCTTTAATATGGGAGGAACAAAAAAGATCTGTTACGATTTGGCTTAAGGGTGGAAAAGAAATTTCAGTATCAGTATAAAACCGAGGAAACTCGGTTTTTTGTTGCTTGCAATATTCAGAAGTGATAAAATAAATACAACAACTAATATATTCCTGGACGGTTGGCTCAGTGGTAGAGCGCTTCGTTCACATCGAAGAGGTCGCAGGTTCGAATCCTGCACCGTCCATTGAGCAAAATAATTAAATAAATTATTCATAATTATGGTAAACAAACTTTTAGGTTATATTCTACTTTTAGTGGGGTTAGTTATTATTTTCAGCACTCTTTTTGGCTCTTATAAGGTTTTTACGGGCGGGATATCAGTGCCTGAACTTTTTACTGTCCCTAAAGAAGGAATTCCTTCGGGGGGTAAAGCACAGGATATACAAGCTCAACTAGAAGAAACTATTAGAAAACAGATTGGCGATATGTTGCCCGCTGATTCTGTGCCTAAACTTCTTAATTTAATAGCTTGGTCAATTTTAGCGGGAATTTTAATATTAGGAGGAGGCAAGATTGCAGGAATCGGCGTTAGGTTAATTTCAATAAGAAATAATCCTTAATAAGCTACATGGTAGATAACATCTTAGTTTTATGGCTTTTTTGGCATTTTTATGAGATGCCTAAGTTTCTATTACAGGTTTGGAAAAATTTTATTTTGTTTGCTATAAACTTTTTCTCAACACCCTTGCTTTTAAAAACCTTATTTTCTCCGTGGCGAAGATATAATTGGAGCTATCCCAGGGGTTTTGATATTAGAGGATATTTGGAAACCATCATCTCCAACTTCTTTTCGCGGTTTTTAGGAGCGATTTGCCGAATAGTTTTAATTATAATTGGAAGTATTTTACAGATTTTCGTTGTTATCGTCGGAGCAATAATATTCTTGGGGTGGTTGATTTTACCGCTTCTAGTATTAATAGGGCTGCTATTTGTTTTAACCATTCTTTAATATGCCCCGTTAGAAGTTCGTTTTTTATCAAACAAACAGCTAACGAGGCAGGAAAATATTTATTTCAATAATACTTTGTTCTGTTGATAGAAAAAATTTAAGAATAAAATTTTTTCGTGCAGGACTTCTAACGGGGTATGCCCAATGATATAAATTTTAATTTAAAAGAGACACCAATTTTCCAAGCCTTAAAATGGGAAAGATTTCCTCTTTTTAGGTTTGCCAAATTTTTTAAGAACGCATTCTTTGTTTTGCTGATATTTTCCTTCTTTTTTATCGGTTTTTCTTTTTTGGGTATTTTATACTTTTCTACAGCGTTAAGAGCTTCACTCCTTTTTTTAATATTCTTTATCATTTTTTGGGAGATATCTTTGTTTTTAAATACCAAAATTAAAACTCCGGAGTTAAGCGCAAAACTTAATGAGGTTGCAGCCGATCTCCCCTTAAACCCCAAAAACTACAATTTGGCTGAATTTTTAAGTTTTGAATCGGCTATGATTGTTTCAAACGCGATTAAATTTTGTAAGAAAAGGAAAATCTCTGAAGTTTCCGCCATGGCTTTGCTTAAATCAGCCCTAGAAGAAAGCGAGCAAGTGAGATATATTTTTTTACGTTTGGGGTTGAATTCAGATAGTTTACAACAAAATTTGAAAAATCATTTGGAAAAACTAGAAAAGAATAATTTATCTGCCCAAAAATTTGCAGAAGATTTTAATTTAGCAATGGTTGGAGCAATGAAAATGGCTCAACAAGGGAACCGCCAGAGGATAGAAGCAAGGGATATTTTGGTTGGAATTTCAAAAGCCGAATTTTTCAAAAGCATTCTGATAGAAGCAAGCCTCAAAATGGAAGATTTTGAAAATATAACCTTGTGGTTTGATTATCTGAAAAGAAAAACTGAAGAAAGAAAAAAATTCTGGAATTATGACAATCTGACCGCTTACGGTTCTTTAGGAAAAGATTGGGCTACAGGATACACAATTACACTGGACCAATATTCTGTTGATTGGAGAAGATTAGTAAGGCGATGGCTCTTTAAGGCGATTATCGGTCATGAAAAAGAAATTGAGCAGGTTCAAGCAGCTTTATCAAAGGTAGATGCCAATAATGTTCTGCTTATTGGAGAACCGGGCACAGGTAGAGAAAGTATTATTGAGGGTTTAGCCAGGAGAATTTATTTGGGCAAGGGGCTTCCCGAAATAAACCATTACCGAGTAGTAGAATTGGATATGACCACTCTTTTGTCCAGAATTACAGATCCCGAAGAAGTGGAAAGTACGCTAGATAAAATATTTCAAGAGGTTATTATGGCCGGTAATATTATTTTGGTGATTAAAGAATTCCACAATTATGTCGGTCAAGAGTTCCCGCAGCCCGGCGCGGTTGATATCTCCGGCATTATCGGAAAATATCTTAATATTCCTCAATTCAAATTTATTGGCATTACTACTTATGGCGGTCTTCATACGCGTATTGAAAAAAATTCTTCTTTGTCTGAAATGTTTACAAAAATTGAAGTTTCCGAAGTCTCGGAAGCGGAAACCATCAGAATATTACAAAACTTAGCGCTTGAGTTGGAATGGAAGTATAAAGTTTTTATTACTTATCCGGCAATTAGAGAATTAATAATTTTTGCCGGGCGCTATATGCCCAATGCGCCTTTTCCTCAAAAAGCCCTAAACCTTCTGCAGGATACGGCGGTTTACGTTGCGAGGTCTATCAAAGAAAAAATAGTTTTACCGGAACATGTTGCCAAGGTTGTTTCCACAAAAACTGAAATTCCGGTTGGCAAATTAGAATTCCAAGAAAAAGAGATTCTGCTTAATTTAGAAAAATTGATTCACCAGAGAATCGTTAACCAAGAAGAAGCGGTAAAAGAAATTTCTATTGCGATGAGAAGGGCTAGGGCCGGCATTGCTTCTAAAAAACGGCCAATGGGTAATTTCCTTTTTTTGGGGCCTACCGGGGTGGGAAAAACAGAAACCTCCAAGGTTTTGGCTGATGTTTATTTTGGCGGCGAACAAAAAATGGTTAGATTAGATATGTCAGAATTCCAGGCGATTGCCGATATCCCAAGATTAATCGGCAGGCCGGGCGAAGAAGGTTTATTAACCACGCCGGTAAGAGAAAGTCCGTTTTCTCTGCTTTTAATAGATGAAATTGAAAAAGCCCATCCTAATATTCTAAATCTCTTCTTGCAGGTTTTGGACGAAGGTCATCTTACCGACGGTCAGGGAAGAAAGGTAATGTTTACCAATACTATTATTATTTGTACTTCCAACGCCGGATCTAAAATGATTTGGGCGGCAGTTGATAAAAACAAACCGGTTAATAAAGAAAATCTCTTTGAAAAACTTTTTGAAGAAGGCGTTTTCAGACCGGAATTTATCAATCGTTTTGATGCAACGGTAATCTTTAAACCCCTAAGCAAGGAAAACCTTTTGGACATTGCCCAACTGATGCTTGACTCTTTAAAGAAAAGTTTAAAAGAAAAAGATATTGAGTTTATTATTACAGACCCTCTTAAAAAAAAGATTGTTGAACTTTCCTACAAACCCGCTTTTGGCGCAAGGGAAATGAGAAGAGCAATCCAGAACAATATTGAGAATGTTGTTGCCCAGGCGCTTTTGTCAGATACTATTAAAAAAGGCGATTCGTTTGAAATTTCAGCAGATGATTTCACCCTATTAAAGGTCGAAAATAAAGAATAATTATTTTAAAATATTATGGAACAATTACCAAATCAGCCGACCTATGGTAGTACAATGCCATCAATGCCCGTTCCAACAAAAAAATTAGGACTTTTAATCAGAGTTATAAGTATTGTAGTACTTTTAGGAGTAGTTGGCGGGGGTGCACTTTTGGCAACAAGAGTTTGGGATCCTCTTTGGAGTCCCTTCAGGCCCAGTCCGGAAGAAGTTATAAGTGAAGCATTTAACAAAATGCAGTTATTAAAAAGCAGCCACTCTGAAATAAAATTAGTTGTAGATACTAAAGATACTGATCCTCAGAAAGTATCACTAACCCTAAGTGGTAATTCTGATAACAACGATCCTGAAAATATTAAATCAGACGTTAAATTTAATCTTTCGGTTGTTGGGGAAAATAGTTTTTCTTTGGGTGGCGATTTTAAAATGATTGGCAAAGATGGCTATTTTAGAATTTCCGAAATTAATGTACCCGACATAGAAACATTATTTGTAATGGGTTCGGGGATTGACCTTAATACTATAAAAGAAAACTGGATTAAATTTCCGCTAGGAGATCAATTTACAAATCAAACAGCAGAAACCAAATCTTTCCAAGAAACAATAACCAGGATGGTTTCGGAAAATAAGGTCTATACTTTAAATCAATTGCCAGATCAAAAAATTGAAGGACAAAAGATATATTGCTATTTAGCTGTTCTAGATAATGAAAAGACCGCTAAACTGTTAGCGGACATAATAGTAGAGTCAATGAAACAGTCCGGCCAGTCAGGGCAGGAAATGGCAATACTATTAGGTGGAGGTGCCATAAAAGGAATGGTAGAAGAATTTTTAAATAAGGTTGGAGAGATTAATTTTGAGCTTTTAGTGGGAAAAGAAGACAACTTACTTCACGGTCTTAATTTTAATAAAGTAATAGAACTAACTAACTTTGAAGCAGGAAGGAAAGGAATGGCAAGTATTGATTTTGAAATAAGTAATTCAAAGTTTAATCAACCGGTTGCAATTGAAGCGCCAATAGATTACAAAAACTTTGAAGAAGTATTTCCGCCAGAGCTTATTTCTTTGTTAATGATGGGCAACATACCGCAAGCACCAATGTTTCCTCTGGCTAACTAGCTTTGGCCAATTTTACTGTGCGAAAGATATAAAAGGGTAAAAACTACTAGAAACAAAAAACCAGCTAAATTAGGCTGGTTTTTTGTTCTATTAATAGCAGATGTGGATTAGCTGTGGAAAATTATGCTTATTTACGAACAAAATAGGGTGGTGTTATAAAGTGTTGACCCTGACCTATAAAGTGGGGTATAAAGGATATGAGGTGGATAATTGTGGATAACTGTGGGAAAAGTAAGGGAATCTGTGGATAACTCAAATAAGCTTAATTCTTTATGTTTACTGGAGAATATAGATATAAAATTGATGTTAAAAAAAGATTGGCTCTTCCAAGTAAATTTAGGAAGGAACTTGGCGCAAAAGTTGTAATTACTAAAGGTATAACCAAATGCTTGGTTGTTTATACAAAAAACGGTTGGGAAGAAATGTTGGGTAAGTTGGGCGGGCTTCCGATTACTGAACCCGAAGCGCGCGGTTTCGCTCGAGTTATACTGGCCGGAGCAATGGAAGTTGGTTTAGACAAATTAGGTAGAATTCTTATTCCCGATTATTTAAAAAAATACGCCGATTTTAAAAAAGAAGTTGTAATTTGCGGACTTAACAAAGAATTGGAAATTTGGGATGCAAAAAAGTGGGATGAATATATAACCAAACAGGATGAAAAAATGAACAAAGGTGAAAAGAAAAATTAATCCCGTTTCTAATTAAAAATGCATATACCAGTTTTTCAAAAAGAGGTTCTAAAATATTTAGACCCGAAACCGAATGAAAATTTTATTGATTGCACAATAGGTCACGGAGGTCATGTAAAGAATATTTTAGAAAAGACGGGTCCGAAAGGGAAGGTCCTAGGGATAGATTTAGATTTAGAACAAATTAAAATTTGTCAGTCGCAACTAGAAGCGTTTAAAGAAAGAATAATATTAGTTAATAGTTCTTACACAAACTTAAAAGAAATTATTGAAAAAAACAACTTTCAGCCAGTGCATGGCATTCTAATGGACCTCGGAATGTCCAGCTGGCATTTAGAAAACTCTGGTAGGGGATTCTCGTTTTTAAAAGATGAACCCCTTGATATGAGATATTCCGCAAGAAATTATTTAACAGCACGCGAAATATTAAACAACTGGAGCCAGCAAGAGATTGAAAGAATTATAAAAGAATACAGCGAAGAAAAATTCTCCAGAAGAATCAGCCAGAAAATTGTTGATTCAAGAAAAAAAGAAGCAATAGAAACAACATTTGATTTGGTAAAAATTATTCACCAAGCACTACCGCTGAATTATTCAAAGCAGAAAACCCATTTTGCCACCCGCACCTTCCAGGCCTTAAGAATCGTAGTTAACGACGAATTAAACAACTTAAAAAAAGTTTTACCGCAGATTGTCGAAATTCTGGAAGCCGGAGGCAGAATAGCGATAATATCCTTCCATTCCTTGGAAGATAGGATAGTAAAAAAATTTTTCAGAGAAAAAGGAAAAGAAGGAATAATAAAAATTTTAACAAAAAAGCCGATAACAGTCTCGTTCCAAGAAATTAATATTAACCCGCGAGCGAGATCCGCCAAATTGAGAGCGGCTATAAAAAATTAAAACTAAAAATTATCTCTATGACTACTCATACTCTCACTCATTCATTCCCGTTTTCTTTAATTAAACTGCCAAAGATTAACTGGAAGGCGTTTTTATTATTAAATTTTTGCGTATTGCTGTTTCTTACGGTTTTTTATGCTCTCCAAATAAATAATATAACTAATGGCAGTTATTTGATAAAAAGCTACCAAAAGAAAATAGAAACGCTTTTGCAGGAAAATAATAACTTAGAAATAAATCTCGCTCAGATTAGTTATTTAGAGAATGTTCAGGAAAAAACAGCAGAATTGGGTTTTGAAAAAATTCAAACGATTAAATATATTCAAATTTTAGACAACTCGCTAGCAAAGAAGTAAATGAAAAATTGGAGAATCTACTTAATTCTTATATTTATTATTCTTTTCGGGGCGGGTATTATTATCCGCTTGTTTGATCTTCAAATTCTTAAACATAAGTTTTATCAATCCCAGGCCCTAGGTCAACAAACTGTTTTTGAAGAAATAGAAGGAGCTAGGGGTCGGGTATTTTTCAAAGATGCCGCGAAAAACTTAGCGGTAAATAATAATAATTGGCTTGTTTACGTCGATCCTCAAAAAATTGAAGATGGAAAAGGGGTTGCCGAAAGATTAAGCGAAATCATAGAAATTTCAAACAGCCAAATATTGTCAAAAATTGAGAAAGAAAACACTTCTTACGCGATCATAAAAAATAAACTGACAGAAGAAGAGGTTAACCAAATAAATAATCTTAAATTAAAGGGCGTATATTTAGACCGGTTTCCCGGAAGATATTATCCGCAAGAGAAAATAGCTGCTTCGGTTATTGGTTTTGTTGGAGGTGATCAAATAGGCCAGTATGGATTAGAGGGATATTACGAAGAAATTTTAAAAGGCGAAAAGAGCTTTAAAGAAGAACCGCTAACACTTATTATTTTTAATCCTGAAAAACTTGAACCAACCAGCTTAGACGGTTCAGACCTTTATTTAACTATTGATTATAGCGTTCAATTAGAAGCCGAATCTCTATTAAATGAGGCGAAAGAAAAATTTAATATAGACAGCGGCCAAATTATAGTTTTGGAGCCAGATACGGGAAAAGTTGTGGCAATGGCTGATTTTCCCAGCTTTGACCCCAACCAGTATCCAAAAGAAAAAGACCTCGGTATTTTTCAGAACAGCACAACCCAAAAGATATTTGAACCGGGATCTGTTTTAAAGCCCATTACTATGGCTATTGCCCTAAATGAAGGGAAAATAACACCTGATACTACTTATGTTGACGAGGGATTTGTAAAGGTTGGCATATCAACCATTTATAATTTTGACAAAACTAAGAAATACGGAGTGCAAACAATGACCCAAGTGTTGGAAAGGTCGCTTAACACTGGCGCGGTTTTCGTTTCAAGATTAATTGAACCCAATGTTTTTCTGGATTATCTTGATAAATTCGGGCTCGTAGAAAAAACGGGAATTGATTTGCAGGGCGAGGTTTACTCCCGCAATGAAAACCTAAGGAACGGCAGAGAAATTAATTTTGCAACAGCAAGCTTTGGCCAGGGCATTGAGATGACGCCGATTCAGTTAGCCAGAGCCTTTTGTGTTATTGCTAATGGCGGGAAATTAATAAAACCCTATGTTGTTGATAAAATTGTTGATAGCCAAAAAGAGGAAACCGAAACTAACCCCAAAATTATTAAAGAGGTAATTAGCCAGCAAACAACCTCCCAACTGACTACAATGTTAATTAGTGCGGTTGAGAATGGTTTTGCTAAAAAAGCAAAGGTTTCCGGTTACTATGTGGCCGGTAAAACCGGGACAGCCCAAGTTCCTTATGAAGACAAGAAGGGTTATTATCCCGACAAAACAATCCATAGCTTTGTTGGTTTTGCTCCCGCTTTAAATCCTAAATTCGTAATATTGGTAAAATTAGACAATCCAAAAGACAGCAGTTCTGGCGAAACAGCCGCCCTCACTTTTTCTAAATTAGCCCAATACATCCTTAATTATTGGCACATACCGCCAGATTATGAGCAATAGAATAAATAATTCATTACTATCGTAATTATAATAAGTCGTATGGATTTTTTAACTAAAATTATTATTCGCTTTAAAAAGATCAAGATTATTTTGGTCACAGGAAAGGGAAGGGGTTATACTTCAGAAGTGATCTGGCAGGTTTTAAATACTAAATTTCAACCAAAAAAACTTATTGAGAAAACGCCCAGCCTTTCTGATGTTTTATCAAACAATCTTTTTATTATTGAAACAGATTTTAAAAACCGAAAGATTTTCAAAAAATTAGTAAGTTTTGCAAAGCTTTCGCAACTGCCAGTTTTGGTAGCAACCCACATTGGTGTTGTGCCAGAACATTCTGATTTTTTTGCAGGTGATAAAAAAGAAGCAGCTGAAATTCAAAGATTCGCCCAACTTATACCGCCTTATGGCTTTTTAATTTTAAATTTTGATGATAAAACAATCAGAGCGATAGACAACGCTACAAATTTAAAAAACTTTACCTTTGGTTTCCAAGAAGGCGCAGATTTTAGGGCCAGCGATGTCCATACCAACACGGGCACTAATTTCAAAATTAACTATAAAGGGAAGATTATACCTGTTTGGCAGGAAAAACTCATTGGGAAGGAGTATATTTACAGCTCTCTTGCGACAAGCTGCGTAGGAATAGTGCTGGGATTGAATTTTGTAGAAATATCCGAGGCGCTGAAAAACTGCAAATTATAGAGGTGAGGTTTGATTTTAACGTAATGCCGTCCAAATTGGCGGTATTTTTGTTCTCGACAAAAGACAATTTTTATGGTAATTTAAATTTGAAAATTATTCACGCCGCCTTCGTCTAGCCCGGTTTAGGACATCTCGTTCTCAACGAGAAGACCGCGGGTTCAAATCCCGCAGGCGGCACATTTCCCCGAGATGTATTTCTCGGGTTTTTAATTTGACAGAATAGTTAAACGAGTATAGTATCTTAATATCGTAGTATGGTGCTACGAATTGTTCTTTGAATCAAGAATAGGAGAAGTCAAATGAGTAAAAGAAATAGCAAAAAAGATGTTATTGTTTTGTTTTCCGGAGGAAAAGATTCTTTTCTGACTGCATGTCAATTGATAGAAGAAGGATTTAAGGTTTATTTAGTGTGTTTTGAGACCTTCGCTGGAATTGCCAGTAAAAACGTTAAGTACGGCGCGAGGCGTATAATAAAAAAATATGGTGCCGACAAAGCCGAATTTTTAGGCTCTTATTCAAACGTTGGCATATGGAGAGAATTTGTTTTTCCATTTTTGAACATGAAACCCAGTCAACTAATTGCGGAGTTTGGAGAAATTACAACCTCACAATTCAATTGTCTTACTTGTCGGTCGGCGATGTATGTATGGGTTATTATTAAGGCAAAGCAAATGAATGTAACTGTAGTTGCTGATGGAGCTCGAAAATCTCAAGGTTTCGTGATAGAATTGCCTTGTATGACAGAAAGATTCAAGTCATTTTTTGCAGAATTTGGAATTACATTGATGTTCCCCGTGATTGATCTAGAATCAGACTTGCGATTAAAAAATCTGCTCTTAGCGCGTGGTTTTGTGCCAAAAGTCATTGAGCCACAATGCTTGATAGGCGTTCCACTACCTGGAGGAAAAGAACCGGAAAAAGATGTGCAGGATGCAGTGTTGCAATACTTTAATAAGGTTATTGTTCCAAAAGCTAGGGAATTGATTAGTAATAATTTCCCCATAACGGCTAAGGATATTATATGACAGAAATAAAATACCCAGACCAAAGAAGTAAAAGATTTATTTTTGTTCCTTTTTGTTTGCTTTGCCAAGCATTTCAAGCAAGGGGTATTGTTAGATTCGGTTTTTCATCAGTAATAAAACCGATATTTGATGAATTATTGAAACATGATTTGAATATTATCCAGATGCCATGCCCCGAAAGTAGACTAGGGGGTTATGAAAAGGGATTACAAAGGGGGCCAAGAGGTATAGAAGATTATAACACGCCAGAATTTTTAGCGATTTGCGATGTTGCTGCCAATGAGGTATTGCAAATGATTAAAGCAATCATTAATAATGGATTTGAAGTCGTAGGCATTCTCGGGCTTGAATATTCTCCATCATGCTCTGTTCTTCTCCAATATTCCAATAAAGGAACAACTCATCACTCCGGCCACTTTATCGCAGCCCTTCAGAGAAAATTGCGAACAGAACAGATTAAGGTTCCTTTCATAGGAATAAATAGGAGGGGCATTAAAGCTTCTATAAAAAAGATACGCGAATTAATTTGCAAAAAACTTTTTTGAAAAAACCAAAGCTGTCAAATCGACGGCTTTTTTGTTTAAATAAATCATATGAATAAAAAAATTATTATAAGTGCGTGCCTTTTAGGTGTAAGTTGTAGATATGATGGTAGGTCTAAGCCGTGTCAAAAAGCAATAGATTTATATAAAAAACGAGATGTTATACTCGTATGTCCAGAACAAATGGGAGGATTATCTACGCCAAGAACACCGTCAGAAACCACTGGCGATGGATTAGAGATTTTAAAAGGAAAAGAAAAAGTTATTACAAAAACGGGCGATGATGTCACTCAAAACTTTATAAAAGGAGCAGAAGAAGTCTTAAAGATAATCAAACTATTCAATATCAAAGAAGCAGTTTTAAAACAAAAAAGCCCTTCTTGCGGTTGCGGTAAGATTTATGACGGGACTTTTTCAGATAAATTAATAAAAGGCGATGGCGTTACGGCCGCTTTATTAAAAAAGAACGGAATTAAGGTTATTACGGAAGAAGATTTATAAATTAAGCATTTGGCATAAATAAAAAAGAGGATAAAAATCCTCTTTTTGTGTTATTATATATAAATGCAATCATATAATATATGAAAATAGCGTTTAAAAAATCAACGTTGGCTATTGCAACCCTCTCTGGCACCATTATTGGTGTTGGTATTTTTTCCTTGCCCTATATTACGGCAAGAGTTGGCTTTGGCTTAATGTTTTTGTATTTATTCGTTCTTACTGTTTTGGTGACTTTAATCCATCTGTGTTTTAGCGAGGTTGCTTTAAAAACTCCCGACTTTCTCCGTTTGCCAGGATACGCCAAGGTACACTTAGGAAATTGGGGGAAGATGGCGGCAACTGTGATCGCTATTTTTGGTTCTGTTGGGGCGCTGTTAGCATATATTATTATTGGAGGCGGATTTTTAGCAAACTTGCTGGTTCCTGTTTTGGGCGGCAGCGTTTTTTTATACACTATTTTATATTTTATTCTTGGCGCATTTTTTATTTTTTGGGGAATTAAGGCAATTTCTAAAATTGAATTTTGGGGTTTGGTTTTATTTTTTTTATCTTTGCTTTTTATTCTATGGCGCGGTTTGCCGTTTTTTGAAATCAAAAATTTGCCGTTTCAGTTTGTTAACAATCTTGGCGATTTATTCTTGCCCTATGGTCCCATTCTTTTTGCTCTCTGGGGAGCAACAATGATTCCCGAGGTTGAAGAAATGCTTGGCCACGATAAAAAAACAATAAAAAAAGTGGTTGCTATTGCCAGCATCATTCCCGTTATTTTTTATTTATTATTCATTGTTCTGGTAGTATCAATTTCCGGTTCTGCCACATCAACAGAGGCAATACTTGGTTTAAAAAACGTTCTTGGCCAAAAAGTTGCAAGCATAATGTTTTTTGTTGGATTTTTGGTAACATTTACTTCTTTTATAACAATCGGGCTTACCTTAAAGAAAGTTTTTTGGTATGATTTAAAAATGCCCCATTATTTTTCCTGGGTACTTGCTTGTTCCTTGCCCTTTTTACTTTATTTGCTGGGATTTCAAGACTTTATTAAAGTGGTCGGTTTGGTTGGGGGTGCAATGCTGGCGTTTGAGGGAGTTTTAATACTTTTAATGTATCAAAAGATTAAACAGGGCAGGGCAAAGTTTTTTGTTCGTCCTTTAATTTTAATTTTCCTGATAGGAATAATTTACGAAATAATCTATTTTTTTTAAAACAATATGCTTTGGTTATATCTTATTATTTTCATTGGTTCCTGCGCCGCATTTTATATAGCGGGAAAGATGGTCGTAGACGGATTAATTACCATAACTAAGTTTTTAAAATTAAAGGAATTTGTCGTGGCTTTTTTCGTTATGGCTGCTGCCGCCTCCTTGCCGAATTTGGTGGTTGGCCTTTCGGCTGCATTTCATGGTATTCCTCAGCTTTCTTTTGGGGATATTACTGGGAATAATTTAGCCACTTTAACCATAGTAGTGGCAATAGTTGCTTTGTTTGCCAGGGGAGGCATTCCCGCCCAAAGCCGGACCGTTCGAACCACTTCTTTTTTTGTAATGGCTTCGGCCATTCTGCCGTTAGTTTTGGTTTTAGACGGCAGACTTTCCAGATTGGACGGAATTTTATTAATTGCCCTGTTTGTTTATTACGTTTTCTGGCTTTTTTCTAAAGAAGAAAGATTTAA
>JAHIOM010000032.1 GCA_018895235.1 Patescibacteria group bacterium
TCTGGACAAAATCCGAACTTATTTTAAGGAAAATCCGGATGCCGACTTCTGAATTTTTATCGCTCGGGCGCGGCGGAATTCCTCCCCCTCGCCCCTTCCTTCCGCCGCGCCCTCGTTTGGACCGGCGAATTTTTTTGGCGACGATGGCTATTTAGTTTTATTTAAAGATCACGAATTCCCATCAGATGATTTAAGTAACTGATCAATGTCAATTGCAGGTACAAGTCCATAATGATTAAGTGCGCCTTGTATGTATCCAAAAAATTCTGGATTTGGCGGTGGAAATTTTGGATGTGGAATTACAATACCCATTGCCTCGCCTTATTCAGCTTCGTTCTCGGTTTGGTAATGGTAAGAGAAATTGGTAAAAAATACTGCGTTCAACGGATACTCTTGCGGAGTAACACCGCCAAGTTTTTTATTAACTAAATTCTTTACATCTTTCACCCATGGCTTATTGTCCATTGGAATACTAGGCGTAATCGGCGAGTTTACATCAATAAAAACAGCAAAAGGCACATCTCTCGGGTTTTGCTCAAGAGCGTCATTAAATAATCGCCTTATCATTCGTGCAGAAAGCAATTTTTCTAAAGGTGATAAAAATCCGATTTGATGAAGTACGCCGGAGCGGTGTTTACTTTTAACTTCAACCGCTAGAGACGAATCTGTGGCTCTGTGTGTAGCAATAAATTCGCAGTGTTTACTTTTACTATTTTCGTCAGTGAATTGAATATCGCAATCAAGCCGAGCAAATATAGCAGCAATAGCGATCTCGTATCGCACCCCCTGATATTGATCACGGTTTTTTAGTCGCTCTAGGAGTGGGGGTGGTAATTGTTGTTTGTGTATCAAGCTACAAACATCAAAGGCTAACGAAAGAAGACTTTTTGAATATCCATCGGGCCTTGCTCCCCAAACTTCGCTGTTTATGCGCTCTGCAGTTTTCTCATTTTTTCCAATCCATTCACCAAGTTTTTCAAGGCAGATGGAAATAAAATGGCGTTCTTCGGTAGGAAGTTTTGCTTGTTCACGAAACCAATCAAGACCAATCGTTTCTTTAAGGATTTGTATGAGAAATGTATGGAAGGTGGTATTTGGAGGACAATTCGCGTAAACCTTATTGCCAAGCGCAAATACCTTTTTTCCTTTAAACATTATTGGCTTCACATAATTTATGTGAATACCGGCTTGCTTCAAGTATTCCTGCTCGGCTCTAACTTTTTGAAAATATTTAATAACCTCGGCGGGAACAGGGTCGGCTTCTTTGTTCATACAACACTTTTTATATTTTTTGCCACTTCCGCAAAGACACGGATCGTTTCTGCCAATTTTCATATTTTTATTCCTTAGATGTTTTCTTAATTTTCGCGACTCTCGCTTTTATCCATTCTGGAACAGATTCTTTCATAATGCCCGGGACATCGTCTGCCCAATGATATTCTTGCTTAGGAGAAATTATAATTTCAATGATTTCTGGATTTTCAGTCGGGCGGATAGAATAAACATCGAAGTTTAAAGGTTCTGGGTCGTTGATGTCTGTTCTGCAAGCATAAGCTGTACCAGTACTACCGTTAAACACCAAAGCCTGTGGTCCATGCCAGGCGATAAAAATACCCTTTTGAGGTGGAATAGTTATCGGCTCAAATGGGGACTTATCGCTATAACTTAATTTTTCCCCTGGCTCTATAAGTTCTTGATATTTTCTTAGGGTTATAAATTTCTTTTTCATGATTATGATATTGTTTTTTGCTTCTTTCTACCAATAGTTTTGTAAGTGGATAAACAGGATGTGGATAACTTATTTGGACTTTCTATTCATTTTCTATTATACTATAGTAAGGTAAACAGAGTCAACTTTTATGATTACTAAAAGGCGAAAACAAATCTTAAGTTTCGTCACCGAGTACCAAAAAAACAAAGGGTACGCTCCCTCACTCGAGGAGATATGTAAAAAATTTAAACTTGCTTCCGTTTCTACGGCGCATTTTCATGTTTCCAAATTATGCGATGCAGGGTATTTGACCAAAGAAAAAAATAAACCTCGCGCTATTGACGTGATGAAACGAGAAGAGATAATAAAAATTCCTATCGTGGGCACTATCGCCGCTGGACAACCAATTGAAGCAATAGAAGTACCAGATAAAACAATCGCAGTAACTAAAAACGAGATTGGTAAGTCTGGTAATCATTATGCCTTGCGTGTTCAAGGTAATAGTATGATTGATGAGGGAATCTTTGATGGGGATATTGTTGTAATTAGGCAACAGCCTGTAGCAGATAATGGACAAACAGTGGTAGCAATTATCAATGATAACGAAGCAACATTGAAAAAAATATATCGAGAAAAAGACAGATTTAGATTACAACCCGCCAACCCTTCGCTATTTCCTATCTATACAAAAGAGCTAGAAGTAAGAGGGGTTGTGGTAAAAATTATTAGAAATTTTGAGAGACAAATCGAAAGAGAAAAAACCTCGGATCATAAACTTCAAAGGAGAGTTGATTATTCATGGGATTTTAATGGAGCCAAGACAAAACCTTATACTCATGGTCTCCATACTTATCCGGCAATGTTTATTCCACAAGTAGCGCGAAGGTTGCTTTTAAATTACAGCAAAAAAGGAAATACAATTTGTGATATTTTTTGCGGCTCTGGTACTGCCTTAATTGAAAGTAGATTATTGGGTCGTAATTCCTACGGAATTGATTTAAACCCATTAGCTATTTTCTTGGCAAAAGTTAAGACAACGCCGATAAATCCGCGATTGCTTTCAAAAGAATATATTAAGCTTCTAATAAGAGTTAATAAAATTAAAAACACTGAAGTAGAAAAACCTCAGTTTAAAAATCTTGAATTCTGGTTTAAAGACAAAATCATTATAGAATTAGCCAAAATTAAGAAAGCAATCAAAGAAATAAAAGACAGAAAAATTCAAAATTTTTTCTTGGTTGCTTTTAGCGAAGCTGCTAGAAAATCGTCAAATACAAAAAGAGGAGAATTTAAACTGGTAAGAATAAAAAAAGAAGATTTAGAAAAATATAATCCAAACGTATTAGAGATTTTTAAACAAAAGGCGGAATTAAATATAAAAGCAATGGAAGAATTTTATCGAGATGTAGATAGAAATACTTGGGCTAAAATTATATTTGGAGATTCTTCAAAAGATAATAGCATTAAAGAAGACTCAATAGACTGCATTGTCACTTCCCCGCCTTACGGCGACAGTAGGACGACTGTGGCTTACGGTCAATTTTCTAGACTTTCCGCACAATGGATAGATATTTTTAATAATCCAGATGATGCTTCAAAGGTAGATAACGAATTACTCGGTGGTAGAGCCACTAAAACACTATCCCACGTGCTTTCATCTAATTACCTCAATGATTCATTGGACAAAATCGCCAAACAAGATGAGAATCGTGCTAAAGATGTTTTAAGTTTCTATATCGGCTTGAACGACTGTCTAAAAAGAGCTTACGAAATACTAAAACCGAAAAAGTATTTTTGTCTTGTGATCGGCAACCGACTAGTAAAACAAGTCCGTATTCCTACTGATTTTATTATCGCCGAATTGGGAGAAAAAATAGGTTTTACTTGCGAAGATATTTTTATCCGCAATATTTCGGGGAAAAGAATGCCGATTAAAAATTCTCCAACAAATATCGTCGGTGCGCTTGAAGAAACAATGAACAGAGAGAGTATTGTTATTTTGCGAAAAAACTAGAGAATTTTTTTATGTGTCTTAAATAATAAAGGAAAAGTTTTTTCTGTGAGACGAATAAGACGAAAAGCGGAGCCATGGTCGTGCGGTTGTCCCACATTATCGCCACTGTGATATACGCCAAGTCGAATATCGTATTTAGAAAGCGCGAGAAATTTTGTCGGATCGATATCTTTAAGTATCCACGCCTCTTTAAAATGGAAGTATTCATGTTTACGTTCCTTTTTACAATCCGCAAAAACTAAAATCAAACCGTTGCCTATTTTTTCTATAGCTTTTTCTCGTAGAAATTCCAGACCATAATATCCTAATATTTTTTTGTTTTTTAAGATAAAAAGTTTCCCCTGTTTCTCATCAATTTTTAGATGGAAACCCATAGCATTCTTTCTTCCACTATCAATGGTTTGATGAATAATTTTTACTTTTGGAAATTCAGAATCAGGATATCCAAAACGTTTTCGTATATCAGTATTAGTAATTCCTTCGGGGCTTTTAGTAAAAAGAGTCATCATTGATGGAGTATTAATTCTTTGCGATTTTAATTCCATCACTCCAAAATCAGGTAAGGCGATATTATTTTCTGCAATACCAAGATAATCCTCTAGAGTTTTACCAATTCCCGTATCGTGAGAACGACTTGATTTAACCCACCCCTTTTTAGATACTTCTTTTAATTCTTTTTTAATTTTCGCTAATGTCCATTTTCGCATAATTATTTTATAAAATAGGAAATATCTTTTTTATAAATCCTAGCGAATTCTTTCAATGCAATAACGTCAATCCGTCTTTGCCCAGATTCAATTTTAGACAAATAAGATTGTGTCTTTTTCAATATTTTAGCGACTTGCTCCTGCTCTAAACCAGCCTCTTGGCGGGCCTTTTTTAATTGCTCAACAATATATTTATGATCTTTTGAGTAAATTACTTTAGACATACTACTACTTATATAATATATTCCATTGTGTTATATTCCAAATTGTCATATACTATATTAAGGGAGCTCCTATGCCTTGCCCGCGTACGGGCGGGCTGGGACAAGGGCAAGGATTATAAAAAACACTATCGCCAAAAAAATTCGCCGGTCCAAACGAGGGCGCGGCGGAAGGAAGGGGCGAGGGGGAGGAATTCCGCCGCGCCCGAGCGATAAAAATTCAGAAGTCGGCATCCGGATTTTCCTTAAAATAAGTTCGGATTTTGTCCAGA
>JAHIOM010000033.1 GCA_018895235.1 Patescibacteria group bacterium
TACCATCTTTAATCTCTTGAATTGCTGAAACAATATTGCTTGTCTTATTCTCCTTTATAATACTGGTTAAATCTTCCATTCTTTTATTAACAATGTCCAGATTATAATTCGGCTGATCCACTGATGTAAGCAAAGCGCCCTGTGATTTCTCAGTGATTTTTTTGACTGAGAAAAGTAAATCGCCCGGTACTGTATTCTGGGCAAAACCGAATAGCCCGATTAAAATGGCGAAAACAGTAATAGTGACGTAAGCTAATTGGTGCTGGAAAATGCTTCGTGGTAAAACATTAAAAACAGTGGTTCTTGATTGTTCGCCCACTATCTCTTTTTTAAGCGAAACAACCCAGTCTTTTCTGGGTTTAATTTGCCTTAATTCCTGTAATTTGGCAATGAGTTGTTTATCTTGCATGTTATAATATTATGACGAATGAACCCCCTAATCTATTACACCTAAATCAACGGGTTTGACCATATACTTCCACGGGCGTTTTTATCTCGGCCCAGGTATAAAACTCCTCGGCATCCCTTAATTTTATCCTTATACATCCAAGTGAATCAGGCGTTCCCATCTTATTTTCCCCAACCCTTTCTCCTTCACAAATTGGTGTTTCGTGAAAGCCGTATTTACCATCCATAGTAAATCCAACCCAGAAAGCCAACCAACAATCAGCTATTTTAGAATAAAGCATATCCTGTTTATGAATAACCCTGAAATTGCCTGTTGGGGTGGGTGTTTCCAATTTACCGCTGGAAATAGGAAATTCCCTTACAATTTGACCATTTTCGAACAAATACATCTTTTGTAGGCCTAAGTCCACTTTTATCTGTTTTTTAATGTCTGACTCTCCTTCAGGAATGTTATTGGACTCATTTTTAGGCTCATTTTGGCTGTTTTCTGTATAACTTGGGTATTCCTCAAGATAACTGTTGTTATAGGCTAAAAATAGCCCTATTATGGCTATTCCTAAAATGATTAAAGTTTTATAAAATAGTTTCATCTTAGCTTATTAATCTCTCTTTTAATGCACCTAAGGCCCGGTGAAGCAGCACCCTGGTTGCTTCTTCTGACCTGTCTAAAAGATGGGATACTTCTCGAACAGACAAACCATCTAAATAGTGCCAAATAATAACATTTTGGTAATCGTCTTTTAGGTCTTTTAGGGCTAATTTTACCATTGATAAATCAGCATGCATTATTGCTGTTTCCTCTATATTTGTCCTAGGATCAGCCATTTGAGGAACAAAATCAGCAGAAATAATCTGTGTCCTGCTTTTTTCCCGATAATGGTCAATTACTAAGTTTCTGGCAATTTGGTATAAAAATGCGCTTAGGTTTTTAATCTCATCTCCTCTTTCCTTAAAAACCTCCCATCCTCTCATAAAAACCTTTGAGGTAATATCTTCAGCGGTTTCCTGGGAATTAACCTTCACAAACACAAAACGATATATTTTTTCAATATATTTATCGTATATTTTACTAAATTTTTTCTCGCAATTCTCCATTTTTGTTAGGACAAGATAGGACAAATGATTAAAATACTAGGACATTAGCAGTGTCCTACCCTCGCCAGCATTATTTTGGCCACTTTGACCCGCTATCGGTTTAGGATTGGCCACGGAAGAATCAACCCCAGAAAGTTGATAAAATATCTGATTCCACTCGCCTATTCTTTCAACCTTGCCTATTTTTAATAATACGTCTAAATCCCTGCGTAAGGTTCTTTTTGTAACTTCGGGCAAAACTTTTTTAAAATCAGCAACCTGGGCTTTTGTTTGAATCTTTAATATCTCTAAAATCTTATTCTGGCGTTCTGAAAGTAATAAGAGTTCTGATTTTTCAACCACTTTATCCACATTATTATCCACAGGTTTTTCTAATTTTGTTTTAACTGGTTCTTTAGCTTGTTCTGTTTCTAATATCACTAATTTTGCTATTGGTTCAATTTCTTTCTTTATCTGGCCATACTCTTTCAATAGAATCATCAAATTCATACCATCCACCCATTCTCTTTTTCTTCCTAAAGACAAATAACTTTCCAGCACCTCAATATCTTTTAAGGCCTGACTGGCAGCCCTGTTTTTCTGCGTATTAGGATGGGGATTATCTGGCAGAGAAACTAAAACCAAGTTTTCTAATATAGCCAATGCTTTTTCTTTGGCTTTATTCTTCAGCGGCTCCTCTTCAGGAAAAAAATCCAGGATTTTATAAACCGCGCTGGTTAATTCTGTGTATTTTTGGCTTGGCATACCCCGTTAGAAGTCCTTGGAAGAAAATTTTATCTCATAAAAATTTTCTTCTCAGACCCAAACAAGTTACTACAATAAAATGATTTTTCGTTCCAAAAAGAACATCTAATTAATGCCCCAGACTTCTAACGGGGCATATACGCTAAAATTATTCCAAATTTCTTTCTTTGAAATTAACCAACTTTAACAGAAAAATAGCGAATTGTCAATTAAATTATATAAAAAATACGGCGCCTTCTTACGCCGCGAACTCGGGAATAATATTAGAGCTACTATACAGAAATAAAAGAAGTATATTTATATCCCCAATTTTAACTTACAAAGAGACGTTTCTATCCCCCAAACAAACTTGATGCTGCATATCCCAAAATAAGTAGCGGATAAGATAACTCTCTTGTGACTCGCTGTTTGCCACCTGCCGCATATTTTCTCTAAATTTCTTTTTAGATTGTTCGTGAGAATATTTTATAGGATGCCCTTTTAATAAACAAACCATTACCTGGTTTGACGGTTCTAAAAATAATCCAGCTGTTTTGTCTTTTAATGGTTCGCTCATTTTATTTTCATCTCTAACAAATATGAAATCATCGTCATATCCTATATAACCCAAGGCGCCGTTTTGAATACTTTTAGGCCCCAACTCTTTACCCGACCTGCAGGATAACGCATATACTATTTTAGAAACTAAAACATTTTCGCTTTTACCGACAGCTACCAACACTTCGTCATTATATCCTAAAATACAACCATCATTCCCATGTCCATTAAAAAAGACCAGCGATGGTTGTTTTTTCTGAAGTATGCTTATGACCTCTTCGTGGTTTGCTCTTTTGCCCCGCAAATCTATAACCGTGATGCTTTTTGCTCTTGCTAATTCTATTATTTTTTTCGCCCAATAAAAAAGATAATGAACCGTAGGATCGTGCTTAGGTCTCGTTATCAGCAAAGTCTTGTTCATAAAAAATACCTTCCTTTAAGTTCTGTAGATAATTAAGCTCTACTTCTATTATCTTTTCACCAACATCTGTTCCCTTTTCAATATTTTCAATCATTTCCTGTTTAGTGAACTCACCCGCAGAACCAATGGAGATTTTTTTATCCGAAGGAAAAACTTCAAGTCTTGCTATGACTATTTTTTTTAATTCTTCATCTATTTTATTTTCTTCTTTTTTATCTTCCATGTTAAATAATTTTAAGTTCCGTTAATTTATCCAAAATAGCCTCCCCAATCTTAGTTCTACCTTTTATTTCAATGTAAACCGCATTCCAACTGAGCGGTTTACCATCTAAGTCATAAATCGGCTCTTCCCTTACTTTTAAGGGAAGATTATAGTAAACTTTGAGAAATTTTTCTCTTTTTTCTTCATTCATAATTTGTATATTCATTTTTATTATACCACAAAAGAGAGTATCAATGTATGTGTTATCACTAACATATTAAAAACTAATCCCTTTTTCTTCTAAAATATTGGCGACATCGGTTAAAAGGTGCCTTGGATCTTTTTCCTCCATAATTTTTCGTTTCCAATTATAGTTCTAGCTAATTTCCATAATTGCGAGCCGGTCTCAATTCTTTTATCCGCAGACATTTTTCTGAAAATCTCGTCTTGAATTTCTTGAGGACTCTTCTTTTTTCTCAGGTTATTTTTTTTCATGTTTTTAATATATCATAATAAACAAAAACCGCCAATTCTCGGCGGTTTTGATGTATTCTATGGCCCTAGCGGCAGCGGCCAAA
>JAHIOM010000034.1 GCA_018895235.1 Patescibacteria group bacterium
AAATAGATTTATGTTAAAAAGGTTAGTAATTTCGTTAAATATTATTGTACTTAGTTTGTTTATTGTGCAATTTTTTACTACTCCAGGCATTGTTTTCTTTTTGACTGCAAACGAAATGAGCCTGATAGGAAAAATATCAGATTTGTTTTATATGGCGTTGCTTTTCTTTACTCCTTTGTTAACTATTATTCTGCTTTTAAAGTATAAGGTTAAATAGTTTGCATTAAACAGGTTCTAACATCGTCTGCCAGGTGGAGCTAATAAGTAGTTGATATTAAAACACCCTAGAAAGGTGTTTTTTGGGGGTTGACATCACTTTTCCGATTTGATACACTATTGTTATAGTTATGAAAAGCAGAAAAAATCTATTAGAACAACTAAAACCCTTACCCCACTTCACAAAAAGTACTGTGAAACAGTTTGGAGAACAACTGGGGTTAAAGAGTGCCACAATTGATGTATATATCAGCCGCTTTTTGAAGTACAAGGAAATTACTTCACTTAAAAAGGGTTTATATGTGTCTACGGATTTTTTTAATAAAAATAAAGACGATGTTTCTTATTCTTTTTATTTAGCCAACATTATCCGCACCCCTTCATATGTTAGCTTATGGGCAGCTCTACAGTATTATAATCTTGCCACAGAGGCGATACATTCTGTAACCTCTGTAACGCCCAAGGTTACAAAAAATTATGAGATAAAGGCAGGCAGCTTCTCTTACCAGTCAATAAACGAAGAACTCTTTTCAGATTTTTCTTTAGTAAAAGGGAAGTTTGATTTTTTCATTGCTTCTCCGTCAAAAGCATTGTTTGATTTGCTATATTTTAAAACTCATCAGTTTCGTAGCGTGGGAGAAAAAAAGACTAGGGCCTTAATTGAAGAATTGCGGATAGATTTTGATGAAATGGATAAAGCCGAACAGGAAAAATTTTATTCGTTAATTAAAAAATATCTTCATGAGTGAACAGATTTTAACAATACTAAAAAGAGAACTTGATGAGTTAACTTCATATGGAGGGCTAAATGCCGAAACTCGCCGCAACAAACTCAAGGAAGCATTGCAGTATTATGTTCTTAATTTCATCTATCATCATCCGGGATATAACAGCTGGATTATGTATGGCGGTTCAGCCCTTCGTATCATTCACGGGCTTGATCGTATGTCAGTAGACTTAGATTTTGAAGTTCCTCACACAGTAACCGAAAAATTTCTAGAAGAATTGGAAAAAGAGATTGCAGAATATTTTTTAAACACTTACGGAGCAGGCACTGATTTTCTAACCAGTAAAATTACTACTGGACGTGGATTATTGCTCAAATTCCATGTGGGCGACGAGCTTAGCTTTGGTCATCCATCAAAGCAGGTGCATGTAAAAATTGACCTTAATCATTTTGTCGCTCCGAAAACTGTCACCGAACGCCGACCGATAAACCGCGATCAGTTATCTTTTGTAATTTTAACTTACAATATGGCTGCCCTTATGGCGAGCAAACTTGCCGCTATTTTTTTGCGTGGGATCCGTGGCGTCGGAGAAGCGGTCTACGAAGAAAAAGGGCGAGACATTTATGATCTGCTCTGGTATATGGGTAAAAAAGTGGTACCGGATTTTGATTATCTTGTTGCTAAAGGCATTGATGTTAAGGATCCGCGCGCGCTTTTTGATAAGCTAACACTTCAAATGAATAAAGTAAACGACAAAAATCTTGAGCAGGACCTTGAACCCTTGTTTATAAATAAAACCTTTATTGGAAATTGGCTTAAAAATTGGAGAGAGAGTTATTTACGGCTTTTAGACGATTACAAAATAAATACTGTTACGACTTTGGCAGGCATACAAATAATCAAGCACTTTGATACTGATAACTTTTCATTTACTTATAGCTATAACACCGAGAATGGAAAACTTGTTCGAATACGATATTTGATCAGCGATTACTGGATTGATTTTAAAGATGGCGATTTATCGGTCCCAATAAATAACAAAGTAAGCGACATGACTAAACTTGAAGACAGCACGGCCAATATGCAGGTCCCTATTCAAAAAAAACTCAAACAGTACGCAACTATCTTTTATCAGAAAACAGAAAAATATTTTAAAAAGACTAGTGGTATTATACTGGGCGATGCTATCATTACCAAGGTCATCAGAATGACGGCAGATAACCTGAATCAGAAAGAGCAAATCGTGTTTAACAAATCAGCTCTGTTATCCTGTGAATTGGACGACTTGTTGAGATAAATTAACCCCTTGATGAGCAGTACATAAGTTCTAAGTTCGTTTATCATGCGGAGCAAAATTGCCATCTTTTAATTGAGGCGGTTTTTTGGTAGGATAGAAATATAAAAAGATGAAAATTATAGGTTTACAAAGTAAGAAAGTTAGGCTTTTTTCTTATAATCCAGCGTGGAAGAGACTGTACAAAGAAGAAGAAAAACTCCTTCGTTTTGTAATTGGAAAATATGTTTTAGATATCCAACATGTCGGAAGCACTTCTATACCTGGAGCTAAAGCCAAGCCTATAATTGATATAGCTATCGGCGTAAAGAACTTAAAAGAAGGAGAAAAATGTATTAAACCCTTAAAACAGTTAGGTTATGAATATAAGCATAATGCAGGGATAAAAGGGAGGCATTTTTTTGTGAAAGGAAACGAAATAAATAGAACTCACTATGTACATATAGAAAAATTAGATGGTAGGCTTTGGAAGAATCACATAATTTTTAGAGATTACCTTCGGAAATACAAAGAAACCGTTAAGGAATACAATGAATTAAAAGAAAAGTTAGCGAAAAAATACAAAGATGACCGCGATACATATACGGCTTGGAAGGATTCTTTCATCCAAGGGATAATAAAAAAGGCTGAAAAAGATTAATTTACTTCATCAAACAGGTTTTAACATCGGCCAGCCGCAGAAATCGCCAATAACTGCCCCGTTTGATTAATAATTAACCCTGGATTGGGGAATACCTTCTCCCAATCAAATGTTCGAAAGCTGTCCACCCAAGCGAGCCATCAATTCGTGTCAATTCTTATCAACAGCCACCTTTTAATTGAGACGGTTTTTTTGGTATAATAAGATAATAATAAATTAAATGTATGTCTTATGAAAAAAGTAATTATTTTTTTATTGATAATCGTAATTTTAGGCATAAGTATTTATTTTACTACTAACTATTTTGTAAAACCAAGGATAATTGAGGAGCAAATAGAAGGCACAAATTTTACATACTGTAGCGACCCCGATGGAAACGATATTTATACCAAAGGAGAATCTTCTTATTCATCATCTGGAGAAAATGGTAGGACAGGAGCGACGGGAGATATTTGTGATTATTTCAATAAAAAAACCACAAATAGAGTAGGTTTAGTAAGAGAAGGTATTTGCGAGGGTCAAACCTTTAAAACAGTCTTAATGACTTGTGGCTGGGGATATGTTTGTAGAAATGCCACATGTGTTAAAGGTACTGAAGATATGAGTATTTGTTATGATTCTGATGGAGGTAAAGATATAAATAAGAAAGGAGATATTGTGGGCTATGAAGGACTTGGAGAGGATAGTTGTTGGGTTTCTGTGGATGGCACTATTGCAAACGGAGCAGGATCAGCTGAGTGCGAGGCAGAGTTTATTAATAGCGGGAAATGTTATGTTAGCGAATATTATTGTGAAGGAGACTCAAAGAAAAATGAAATAATTCCTTGCCCCAATGGTTGCAAAAATGGAGCGTGTATTAATTAAAACAATTATTAATTTCGTCCAGCATCTTTTCAGGGTCTTTAATATCCCTTATCCATCCTAAAGTTCGAAAATCGTTCCACCTAGCGAGCCAAGTCAATTCGTGTCAAGAGCCACCTTTTAATTGAGGTGGTTTTTTTGGTAAGATAAAATAATATTATTAATCTAAATTTAAATTACTATGCACATCTTTAAAACATGGACGTTTCGTTGGTGGGAAGTTGGTTTAATAAAGTTATGCCTCATTTCCCTCGGTATTATTTTGGCTGTCTATTTTTACAACTATCTTGTCGGTTTATTATGGCTTTGGTGGATACTTTTTATTGTAACTACAATATATTTTATAGCCAGATGGATAAAAGAAAAAAGTAATAAATAATTTTAGGTAGTGGCTTCATTAATATATTTAATAAATTACCAAAAATCATCTTTTAATTAGGGTTGATTTTTTGTTGGTTCATTGTTTTTATTTTATTCCGGAATTATTCTTTTTTTAAAATTTAGGTATAATAAAATAATAACGATAATTTTAACAAATATAATTCAAACGATTATTTAAATATTTAAAAAACTATGCTTAAATATTTGAACATTATTTTATTAGTACTTTTAGTAACTGGAATTTGTTTTTCTATCCCGGTAGTAGCACAAGGTGCTCTTACAGAATCACAGATTCAGTCAATTCTGAGTCTTTTGACATCTTTTGGAGCAGATGCTACCACAGTTGCTAATGTAGATGCTTCTTTACGTGGCACTACACCAACAACCCCAACTACACCGACAGGCATTCCGGCTGACTTTCAATTCACCAAAACCCTATTAATAGGTTCTGTTGACCAAGACGTTGTCTATTTGAAGATCGTTTTGGCATCTGAAGGCTGTGTTTCTGCATTAGGCAATACCACTTACTTTGGTTCTTCAACTAAAGCAGGCGTACAATGCTTCCAGCAAAAATACGGTATAGATGAATTGGGTACAACAGGTTCAAATACTAGAGCAAAACTAAACGAAATATTAAGGGTTGACACAATCTCAATTCCACCCTTAGTTTCAATTACCACTCCATCCATAACCGTCACCTCTCCCAACGGAGGAGAGACATGGACCCAAGGAAATACCCATACAATTACTTGGACATCTATTGGTTTATCATCCTCGGAGCAGGTGGCTATCAGTCTTATAAATGCGAATACCCTCCTGACTGCTTACACTATATCTTATGGCGCCTCTCCGTTAGTAGGTTCATATTTGTGGACGATGCCGGCTACAATTTCGGCGGGTGATTATAAAATTGGAGTTTTCAGACACGTAGGGGATATAGTAATAGATGATTATAGTGATAATTCTTTCAGTATTGTTTCGCCTTCAATTGCTCCCTCGGTTACATTTACTGTCGATGGTGTGGCAAATTCTCTAGTAGTTGTTGAGGGCGCGATTCCTACTTTTGTTTGGTCTGCAACTAATGCGGTTTCCTGTAGTTCTTCTGGAGGAACTTCTAATTGGGCCCAAGCAAGTAGGCCAACTAGCGGCTCTGTTGAGCTTTTAAATCCGCTTCAGGTTTCGGCCACATATACTTTAACTTGTATAAATTCTTCTGGTGCTTCGACAAGTAAAAATATACAAATTAATGTTTTAGAGGCAATTACTCCCTCCATCACTGTTATTTCTCCGAATGGAGGAGAGATATGGAAGGTTGGTGAAACAAAACGTGTTTCTTGGAGCTCTACTGGTTTGTCTGCTACTGATAGGGTAAATATATATATAGAAATAAAAGATGTTAATCTCTCTGGGTCTGGCTCTACTAACTATATAACTTCAAATAATGTTACGGTTCCTGCATTGCAGGGTTACTATGATTGGACAATTGCACAAAATCAACTACCTCAAAGTGCTAGTCTTCCCCACCAATACAAGATAAGGGTTGATGTTGTGCCACTCTCAACCAGTCAAACAATAATTAGAGATTGGAGTGATAGTAATTTTCAAATATCTCTAGCAACCCCTCCAACCCCCACTCCAGCCCCAAATTCATTAAGTGTTGTCATAGATGGCGCAACACCTATTTCTACGAACCTAGAAAGTGTTTCAGGGGTTTACCCAAAAGATAAGGTTTTTACGAAAATTAAGTTTATGGCCGGTTCATCAGATAGGATCGTAAATTCGCTGACAGTCGCTCTAAAATATGATAATTTAGTCGGCGTAATAAACAACGCTAACGGACAACCCGGCTTAACACTCCCGTTAATTAATCAATATTATTTGAGTAATATAAAAGTAATGGATGGTACGACTCAATTGGGACAAACAATTCGGTCGTCAGGTATAACCCCTAATAATTTTTCTAGTTTTGATGTCGTGACTCCTGACGGCGTCTCGTTTTTAACTGGCCTTCCCGTGAAAGAAACTAGAGGCACCTATTATTACACTACAATAGGCGCAAGCCTTCAAATTCCTGCTAATACCTCTAAAACAATATTCATTACTGCTGATGTTGTAAGCTTTATGCAAAATTATAATTTACCAATTCAATTAGGATTGTCTGGAGTTTCATCAATTCCCATATATGGGAATAAGATGTTTATTGTCCCGCCAAAGCCAGCATTGTCTGCCACAATAACAACTAGTAATCCAAGAGAATTAAGTAACCAGGGTGTAAGTGGCATATATGTAGATTTGGGTACATTTAGATTTGCAGCAAAATACAACGATGTATATATCAAAAAACTAAAACTTAAGAAACTTGGCACCCTGCCAACTAGCGCCATAAAATCAATCTGGTTAAAGATTGCGAGAACAGATGCTCTTATGTCCGATTATCAAACCAATCCAATTACTAGCCAGATTGTTGATTCTTCGGGGTATATAACCTTTCAACCAACCTCCCAATCTACCACTGGAGTGATCCTTGTATCTAAAAATTATTATACTTACGTCACAGTACGGGCTTTGGTTTCTGGCGAGGTTGGCGAAACAATCGGCGTTGGAATTGATTCTTCGGAAGCTTTCGAATCAAATGCAGATATTCAAGGCACAACGTTTCCTTTAAACAATACTCTGATAACTCGCGCTTTAATATCAAGTGCCACAGGAAATACAGCGCAAGCAAATTCAGTGGGAGAAGATTCGCAAACAGGTGGAATTTTAAATATTATTTCTCGAATAAAGGATTGGTTAGAATATTTAATAAAAAAGTAGTACACCATAAATAAATCAGACAAATGTTTAATACGATGATGCTTGATCGTCTAGCCCTGCGGAAGATGAGATACATAGGTAACACCCTTGTTTTACCAAAATCTGGTAAAATCAAGGACAAATGTTTAACCTATGTATCAATATGCAACAAATATTCGCCTACAAGGGTGTCTTAGGCATCCAGAAGTTCTTATAC
>JAHIOM010000035.1 GCA_018895235.1 Patescibacteria group bacterium
CTAATTGCCGTGCTTCGCGCGGCAGAACCGAAACTAAACGCTCGGGCGGGCAAAAAGGAAGGGGGTTGGGGGGAAGGAATTTTTGCCCGCCCTCGCTTTCCGATTCCGATTTTTCCGCCACCGAATTTCGTATTTCGCTTTGCGAAATGCGCCGCCGAGAAAATTTTGTTTGACCTTTTGTTAAAAATTTCATATACTAATAATAGCAAGTGGGAATGGTATCTGTAAAGTAATCATACTAAAACTATACTACAATGTCAAAAGAAATTTCTACCATAGCAAAGAACATAAAAAAATACCGAGCAAAATTGGGCATATCTCAAGACAAGTTGTCAAAACTTGCCAGCATTACTTTACATACAATTACCAAGATTGAATCCGGCTCAACGCCCAATCCGACTATTGAAACTATGGCCAAAATCGCCAAAGCTCTTGGCGTTTCAATTGATGATTTAATGAAATAAATTTATGGGCCGACTTAAATCAATAATTAAAACTCTAGTGTTCTGGTTAGCCTTTTTTGCCGCCGCACTTCTCGGTTTTGGGGCAATATATAGACTGACGGAAAAAGGCGGTCTCGGTTCAATTACCGGCTGGGTATTCGCAGGCATAACTTTGTCGCTAATGTTTTTTCTTTTTATGTCAACCAGACGGTTTTTGATCAGATTGTTTTTATTGAAGAGTTGTAAAGACAGGATTGCCGAATTTGGGGATCGACTTAAATCAATACTGAAAAAAATAGGCCTGTGGGCGGCCCCTGTTTTAGCCGCCTGTGTTCTACCTATTTTTCTGTATTTTGTCCTGAAGTATTTTAATTTGAGCGAGCCTGTCGCTGTCAGAATTCCGGTCATTTTAATGTTTTATTTCTGGGGCGGATATTTTTTAAGGAAACATGGCTGGTCTAAAGCGTTGGGAATTGTTTTATTTCTAACAGCTATTGCCTTAAATCTTACCGTTATAAGTCCTACATATGTTACAAATGAGTTTAAAGCGACAATAGTTTTTTCACTACTTCCCTTATTAGCGAGTATTTTTTTAATCTTGCGACAAGGCAAACTCTTAAGAGTAATGGGGGCATTAGTAATTATTTTTATTGTTCCAAGCGCTTTTTTTATGGCATTTTTATCTTATTCCTCCTCGACTTTAATTACCGGTCAAGACAGGACGATAATATTAGCCAGCGCCGAACCGCTAATCAATGATATGTTTCAAGCTTGGAATGATAAAGATTACCAAAAATTTTCCAAAGATTTTAGCGATGAAAGGAAGGGAGATTTCAGTCAGGATATATTTTTGTCTAGCCGGGATGAATCGGGCAAACTAATTTCAACAGATGAATTGCGCAAATTAGCCCCCCAAAGCGATTCTCCTTTAGTTGCTGTTGAGACAAGATCTGTTATCAAATTTACCAAAGTTATGTATGGGGCGGCATTTGAAAAATATCCGGGTGTAATATATGGAATTATAGTTGACCTTAAAAAATCTGATAATAAAGATAATAAATACTTGATAATGGGGTTTGCTTTTGGCCCCTTTGAGAGTGTTAATACCGATTCCCAAGCATTATTCAAAGCATTGAATTCCATAATTCTATCAACCAATAAACTAGATAAATAATAAACAGCAAGGTCGCGCATATGTTATCAATCAAAGAATTATTAAAGAAAATAGGCCATTGGGCAGTTTTTATTTTAATTACCGCCATCCTAACCATTTCTTTTGGTTTTATTTTAAATTATTTTAAATTAAATGAGAATGTCGCTATTGGAATTCCAGGAATTTTAATGTTTTATTTCTGGGGCGGATATTTTTTAAGGAAACAGGGCTGGTCTAAAGTGTTTGGAATCGTTCTTTTTCTGACGGCAATCGTCTTAAATTTTGTTTTTATAAGTTCTCCCTACGATACTGCTAGCGAGTTTAAAGCGACGAGAGTTTTTCTGTTATTTCCATTGTTAGCGAGTATTTTCTTGATCTTGCAGAAAGGAAAAATTTCAAGATTAATAGGGGCATTAGTAATTATTTTGACTATTCTTGGCGCTCTCTTGGGTGCAGTTTTTTGTTCAAGTTGCCAGACACCTCAGTCAGACCAGACACCTCAGTCAGAACAGACACCTCAGTCAGAAATAGAAACATATTCTGTTTCTATTTCTGACTCGCCAACAACAACAAGGCGTTATCAATGTTCGAGTCCAAGCTATGACTATAACCAGGCACAGGCACTCTTGCCTAGCGCTTCGCTTCAACAAAAACTCGAGGACGACTTCGCCCAACTTAATAGTGACTTAGCCCAACTTAATAAGATGGGCGGTCAAAGTTCAACAAATAATTACAACGCCCTACTTGATACCTATAACGCGCAATCAGCGACTTTCGAGGCAGATAAGAAGCAATATGATTCCGAATGGCAAGCATACGAGAATTACATTAAGGCGCACTGTACTTATCTCGGAAATTAAAGTTGAGGTAATAATTAGCAGTAATTAAAAAATTATCACCCGCGAAAAATATGAAACCAAAATATATCTTTTCATTAGTGATTATAATTATTATAGTTTTAGCGATTATAACTATTTTTATTGGCAGTCGCGCAAATAAGCAACTACCCGAACAATCTCCGCAACAAACTGCCAATGCAAAACCGTTATTCGGAACGATGCTCGCTTTTAATATAAACGATGTGGCGATGGATATGCCTGGTAAGACAGATGCCCTCCAAAAAGGTTGGACTGAATTCAAAAAAGATAATTCGGCCTACGAAAATCTCAAAAGTAATTTAAAAAAACTTATTCAAGACCGCGCAAAACTTGTGGAAGAGACGGGTTTTTCTGTTGATCGAGAAATTGTCGGCTATTTTACCTGGAATGTTATTGAGCCCCAAAAAGGACAATTTGATTGGGAATTAACTGATATTTATGTAAAAGGAGCTTCAAATGCCGGTATAAAAATTTCGGCTGTTGTCCAGCCTTTTGCCAGCTGGGACCAAAAAAATACACCAGCAATTACCGGATGCAACGCTTTAGATTTTGCTTATTATGATTATAAAGCCAGCCCGCCGAACGATCTTGCTGAATATAAAAATTTTCTGACAAAAACAGTTGAACGATATAAAGACAGTGTCGCCATTTGGGAGATTGGCAATGAATACGAAGGCCAATGCGGTGGTTATCAAAATAACCCCGAGGGTTATTTGAAGCTTTTGAAAATCTCTTACGGCATTATTAAAGAAATTGACCCCGAGGCCAAAGTTTTAAACGGCGGCGCCTTAGAGTTTCTTGATGATAGCATTAAAAATTTTTGGACAAAGTTTTTCCAACTCGGCGGTGGTCAATATCTTGATTACTTTAATGTCCACTACAATATTGAGCGCATCTCAAACGCTAAGTTGAACCCTGCCACTTTTCAGGAAGTTTTAGCATTTTATAACAATCTAATGGATAAAAATGGCGGTAAAAAACCTTTATATCTAACGGAGTTTGGCATTTATTCTGGCTCACCATCTGCTCAGCCATTTGGTCAATTCGCTCAAGGACAACTACCTTCCATAAATCAGCAAGGTCCACAAAATGATAATACCTATTTTACGATTTCTTCAGATGGAAAAAATTGGCAACCAGGGAGTTTGGTCGTTAAAGAGGCATCGGTGCCGGATGTAATCCAGCTTCAGAAAAATGTTGGAAACTTTAAAAAAGGGGATTTATTAATTTATTTTGTTGATTTTTCAACGGTTAATAAGCCGGCGGATGTCGAAACTTTGGGGCTGATTATTTCTACCGACGGAGGGAAAATTTGGGGCCAAAAAACCACCGTTAGTATCAAAAATAAATCCAATAAAGGATCGGTTGTTGACCCCTCTGTTGTTCAACTTAGTGATGGAACTTTACGGCTTTATTTTTTTGGTTCAGAAATAACAAGTGGCGACCCTGCTGGTGCCACTGGCCCTCATAAAGTTTATAGCGCTGTTTCTTCTGACGGCATTAATTTTACCGTAGAAAACGGCATAAGGTTTCAAGATGATAAATTAACCGACCCAGAAGTTATTCAATATAAAAACCAATGGTTTATGTATTATTCCGTAGGCACGGCCACAAAATTGGCGGTTTCCAATGATGGGTTAAATTTTAGCGCTCGTGCGATTACCGGCGGAGATATTGGCGGTGTGCCGGGAGCGGTAATTTTTGACGGCAGTGTTAGACTTTTTGGTTGCAGAAAAGGAATAGCTACAGCTGTTGCCTCAAATGGCATTAATTTTAACAAAGAGCAGGAAGATATTTTCAGCGGAAAAATTCAAGGCATTGTTTGCGATCCGTCTGTCGCCAGAATGGATAATGGTGAATATGCGATGGTTTATAAAACCAGAGAAGAACAACTATCCAATCAGTCGCCACAGCAAACCGTTTTACCGACACAGCCAGCTCCAACTGGACAATCTCCCATTCAATCAGCAAACGACCCGTGTGGTGATAATATTTGCGATGATTTTGAAAAACAAAACCAAAATGTCTGTCCGCAGGATTGCGGTGGAAGTGTTCTGAGCGGGAGTCCAGCGCAGTCTCTTGGGCAACCCAGTCCAGAACAAATCCCTAATCAAAATATTCAGCCAAACCAAGGGCAAGCCCTGCGCAACTTAAGCGAAAACGACCAAGCGGTATTGTATTTCAAATATTCCATTCTTGCTTTTGCTAATGGCGTTAAAATGGTTTTTATTGATTTGATTGGTTCTGGCAACAATACGGTTGGCTCTTCAATGGCGTTTAATACCGATGGCCAACCGCGACTTTTTCTTACCACTCTAAAAACTATTGAAAGTAAAATCGGCGGTTTTTCCAAGGTGGAAAAAATTGCCAATTCACAATACAAATTTACCGTCAGCGATAAAACTATCTATGCTTTGTGGTCAGGAACACTTCCCAATGAAATTTCCGGTCAAGTAAAAGTGACGGATATAAAGGGACAAGAACAGATAATGGACGCAACGAAAATAAAACTAAGCAGCGACCAATCGATTTTTGTTGAGTTACAAAGACAGTGATTATTGAAAATTAAAATAGATAGAAATATTATCAAAAAAGAATTTGCCGCCAAGCTCGGCAGAGCCGAGCAATCCCGCAAAGCGGGATTAGAAAAACTTGCTTGTCCGCCATATCCGACAATTAAAACATTGCAAAAATTACAAAAGCGTTAAGTGTTCAGATTGATAATTTGCCAAAATAAATGGAATATTACGAAAAGTGTCGGTAGGGGGGTAAACTATAAGTAAGGTTGGGTCAAATAAATTTAACTAAATTTATATACAATAAATACAATGAAATATAGCATGATTAAAATATACAAAACTTTTTTTGTCTTACTCACATTATGTATTCTTGCAAATTTATTTACTCCTAGTATATTATTTGCAGAATACAAGCCTGATATTCCATCGGGCCAAAACATACCCAAACTTCAAGTTACTCCTGATGACCCCAAGTTGGTTGACGGTCATGTTTACCCAAGTTGGGGTCCGATTTGCCAAAGATATACCTACTCGGTGATTTATTTGGATGATAAAGGACGGCCGCCCGAATATGTCAAGATTTATTTCAATGGCAACATGATTGACATGGAAAAGAAGAATCTTGAAGATAATGATTACCTAAAAGGTGTTAAGTATATCTATAAATATGTTCCCATTAAACTTGGCTCCAATTTTTTCTTTTTTGAAGCGTCCAATGGTTTAGGTAAAACAAGAAGCAACATCATTGATTCGCCAGACAATGGACCCGTTTTATTTAAAAGCGCTTTTGACAAAAACGAGATTGCGGTTATTGATGTTAATAAACAAACAAAGATTTTGTCTTATGACGTAAAAGATGAATGGGTGGGCGGTATTGCTTTAAGCGATGATGGTAAATATTTAGCGGCAAAAACTCATAAAAAAATTTATCTTTTTGATACATCAAAACCAAAAGAACCGGTTTGGATTTATGGGGAAGTGGAAGAAAGACAGGGCGATGTAAAAGGAGGAGTAGACATTTCAGGCGACGGAACTCGCATAATTGCTTCAATTGGCGGCAGTGCCATTCTTTTTGATAGCCAAAGCAACAAGCCCCTTTGGGTTTATAAAGGAAGTGGAAATCAAGCATATAATGTGGCCATCTCAAAAGACGGTAAATACATGGCAATGGGAACGGCCGGAGGCGTTTCAAGTACAATTCAGGGTTATCAATCATCTGAAACGACCAACCTCTTAATATTATGGAATGAAAAAAGCGAGGTTCCCTTGTGGCAGTATCACGCCGAAGGCAACTTCCATGATGTTTCACTTTCCGATGACGGCAGTTTTATTACTGGCGCTACTGGTTGCCCTGACCGAAGATTTTATCTTTTTTCAAAAGATTCAAACAGACCAATTATTAGAAGTGAAATGTTAACCCGCGATTCGCCGGTTCATCGGGCTAAAATTTCAGGAGACGGTAAGTTCGCTGCCGTAGGAAGCGAGTTAGATGACGGGGCGGTTTTTCTTTTTTCTAAAGACTCTTCTTTGCCGGCTTGGAAAGCGCCGATGCCGGACAGAAGCTCTGTCAGGGCCTTAAACCTTACTGCTGACGGAAACTATATTGGAGCAGCTACTTTTAAAGGTGATGTTTTTATTTTTGGCCGTGATTCAAATGATCCTATTTCCCATTGGAAAGTAGACGCTTCGCTGGGCGGGATTGATATTGCCGAAGACGGCAATTTTGTCGCAACAGGTGGAACTGATAATAAACTGCGTATATTTCGAAAGGGCGCGTCTGAGGTTTTCAGTATCGATTTTAACGAATATGTGCAAGAAATTGATATTTCTGCAAACGGGAAATATATTGCCGCCGGAACCGGCGGTTCTGTTTATTTTTTTGAAGCATTTGATGATGATACTCAAGTGGTGGAATGCAAAGAAATTATAGAACCTCCAGTTGAAAGTACAGATCGTAAAAGCGGAAACATAAAAACAGATAGTGTTCCAAAAACCACCAGCATAAAAACAATATGGCCAGGGATGTTGTTTGGCTTCGGATTTTTAGCTTCATTTCTTTCTCTGGTGATCTATATTGTTGTATCAAAATTTGATTTAATCTCAAAAATTAAGACGGGAATATTCAAAAAGTCTGTGGTTACAACCGGGACAGAAGGTATCAAAGCCAGAAATAAATTAAACAAAAAAATAATTATTATTATGGCGATTGTTGGAATAGTATTTTTACTATTAATGACAATTTCTGTAATCGTTAAGAGTAAAAATGAAAAGTTATTAGTTCCAAACCAAGAAAACCTTAATACAAAGAAAGAAGAGCTTCAAGAAATAGGTTGTGGCAATAGTATGTGTGAGCCTGATTTTGGCGAAACAAAAGCAAACTGTCCACAGGATTGCACGGAAGGAATTTAAATAACCTTGGAAGTGCTTCGGAAAATAATCGCTCAAAACCAAGATTGATAAAATTTGCATAACAAGGAAATCACGATATAATTGGAGTTGTTCTTTCTTGTGCAATTAATCATTACGGAGACAAGGAATAGGAGTGGCGCGCCAGTTTCACTGGCACGAAATTCGGCGGCGGAAAAATCGGAATCGGAAAGCGAGGGCGGGCAAAAATTCCTTCCCCCCAACCCCCTTCCTTTTTGCCCGCCCGAGCGTTTAGTTTCGGTTCTGCCGCGCGAAGCACGGCAATTAGTCGGGGTTTTGTTCAAAATGAGTTCTGACTTTTTCTAAAATTGACCACA
>JAHIOM010000036.1 GCA_018895235.1 Patescibacteria group bacterium
CCTTCCAATCTACAAAAACATCATCATAGGTGTTGGCTTTTACAGAAATCGGCTGGGGATCGGTTATTTCCTTGCCGTTATTTAAAAATGAAACATAGCCATAAACGTCAGTATCTCCTATATTAAAAACCCGGGCAAAAATCCTGATGGTTTCGCCGTCAAATGGATTATCTTTAGAAAGAGTGATATCAGTATCGGCAATAGAGAGATCTGTCTTAGCAAAAACCCCAGTAGTCCCGCCCAAAAGGACCGCGAAAACAGCCAGAAATATGAATAACTTTTTCATTAATATATTTTACTTGTTATTTAAGATTGAAGCAAGTCTCTCGGCAAGCCCAGAATAAGTAAAATAAGTTGAAATTTTCTTGAAAAAATATCTTCGAAATGATATTATTGAGAAAATAATAATTGATTATTTACATGTTCGAACTACGATAGTATAATAAAATTAATAATAAACGTAGTTCGATATGTTATTAAAAACCGAAGAAAAAGAGAAAGCAATAAACCTAAGGAAGAAAGGATTTTCTTATTCTGAAATTTTAAAACGAATTCCAGTTGCAAAATCAACCCTGTCTTTATGGTTACAGAGCGTAGGGTTAAGCAAAAAACAAAAACAAAGATTAACAGAAAAGAAAATTGCCTCCGCATTAAGGGGGGCGAAAAAGAAAAAAGAAATTAGAATTGCGCTTACAGATGAAATAAAAAACAAAGCAGAAAAGGAAATAGGTAAATTAACAAAGAGAGAATTGTGGTTAATTGGAGTAGCATTATATTGGGGGGAGGGTAGTAAAGAAAAAGATAATCATCCTGGATCTCCTGTTAAATTTTCTAATTCAGATCTAAACATGATTAGGATTTTTCTTAAGTGGCTTTTAGAAATAATCAAAGTTCCCAGAGAAAAAATTTATCCAGATATCTATATTCACGAAAGTCACAGAAGCAGGATAGACAAAGTAATAGATTATTGGGCCAGTAATACAGTTTTTTCTAAAAGTGAGTTTAAATATATTTATTTTAAAAAAAATAAAATAAATACAAAAAGAAAAAATATTGGAGATTCTTATTATGGTTTATTAAGAATTTGTGTGAAAACTAGCTCTACTCTAAATAGAACAATTGCTGGATGGATACAAGGTATTAATAAATGTAGTCGATAGTTATTCCGGGGTCGTCTAATGGTAGGACAACAGTTTTTGGAACTGTATATTTAGGTTCGAGTCCTAACCCCGGAACTAAACAAGCTAAAAGGTTTAATTTAAAAATAGGTGTTCTTTTAAAAGAAAGGAGACAAGAGATGACAAAAGAAAATCTTACACCCCTACAGATGGTAATTCTTGAAAAAATAGTGAAGAACTCGATAACTGCCATTAGCTACTATCATCCAAAAGAACAAATTGGCAAATTGACAAAAAGTTATGACGAAATACTAAGGGCCCTTGAATCTCTTAGCCGTGATTTTCAAATAATTAGACTAGATCCCGTATTGAAACTTAAGAGAAAGTTTTGGTTTAAAACAAGCTGCGGATACAGAGTGGATTTAGAAAAAGCAAAAGAGTTATACGATTCTTTGAAACCAGAAAACTCAGAACCAAAAAAAGAAAAAAAAGAAGGAGGTAGTTAAATGACCGAAGAAATAACTCCGCTCACACCAGAGCAAAAAGAAAAAATCTGGAGAGCAATTTCCGACCGCACGTTACCGGATGATCGTGATCCTCAAGAAATTATTGCCGAAGATTATAATGGCGATGAGGATAGATATCTGCGCGTAATGGCAAATTGGCACAATATGAAACTTGATTAAAAACCACAAACAGCCCCGAGATAACCTCAAGGGGCTTTTTTCTATCTAGCCCAGTAGAGTATTTCGGCTTCTTTATGAACAGATTTTTCGGAGAAAAATGCTGCCAAAATTCTTCTACTGGGTTGAAAATCACCTGTTTTAGGGGTAAAGTGAAGATAATATTCAAAACAAACGAAGTATGGCAGAAGTTAAAATTTTAGTTCAAGGTTATGCAACCTGCGCCACAATTACTCTGGTTCGAGATAAAAACATTGTAATGGTTTGCGACCCGGGTATTTTGGACAGTCAGCAGATTTTAGTTGATGCGCTGGCAAAAGAGGGGTTGACCATAAACGACGTTAACTATGTTTTTATAACCCACTCCCACATTGACCATTACCGAAATATCGGAATGTTTCCGAACGCCAAAACCTTGGAATACTATGGAATTTGGACCGGTGGTAAAGTAGAGGAATGGAAGGAGCAATTTACCGACGATATTAAAATTATAAAAACTCCGGGTCACAACTACGATGGCCTTACCCTTTTTGTCAAAACAAAAGAGGGGACAGTTGCTATTTGCGGCGATGTTTTTTGGAAAGAAAACTATCCGGAAAACGACCAATATGCTTCTGACCCCGAAAAATTGCAAGAATCCCGCCAAAAAGTTTTACAACTCGCCGATTTTATCATCCCCGGCCACGCCGGAATGTATAAAGTTAAATAATTATGAAAATAAAGGATTTGTAAAAATAGAAAAACCCCTAACAGAGTGAATGTAATATTAATAAACTTCTTGACTTTTTTAATCTTCTTTTGTATCATTTCAATATTGGGACATATAAGTCCCATAAATGAATCTATATTACGAATGAGGAATAAAAGTAAAAATTTATTTTTACTTTTCGATCGAATAAAGTAATATATAATTTATTTATAGATTCTATTATGAAAAGAAAAAACGACCACAAACTTAATACTATCAATGTGCAAAGATTTATTAGAGAAAAATCAAAACAGATTTTCTCGCCTTTAGATTTACAAAGATGTTTTAAGGTAAATTATGATACCGCTAGAAAATTCATCTTAAGAGGTGTTAATAAAAATATATATCTTAAATTAAAAAAGGGGCTTTATTCTTTAGCCGAGACGCCGCCGAATAATTATTTAATTGCTAATCGTCTATATGAACCATCTTATATTTCTTTTGACACAGCGCTTTCTTGTTATGGCATCATTCCCGAAACCATTTATTCAATTACTTCGGCAACCACTAAAGCAACTCGTCGCTTCATCGTTAAGGGAGTAGAGTATACCTATAAAAAGCTCAAAAAGGATTTTTTCACCGGTTATCGAGCCGTTAAATATCAAGGAGAAATAGTTTTATTGGCTGAGCCGGAAAAAGCTTTAGCCGACTATTTATATTTTATTGAATTGAAAAAACGAAATCTCTCATATGAAAGATTAAACTTAAAAAAAATACAAAAAAGCAAATTGATAACTTATGTGAAATTATTCAAACGTCCAAAAATGAATAATTTAATTAAAAATATTTATGCTTACTCTCGAAAATCTCAAAGAATTTACTAATAAAAACCAAACAAGATTAGAAAATATCATTCGTGAATATATTCAGCATTTGTTTTTATCGTCTCTTTATAAAATAAAGGGTTCGGAGAAATTGCTTTTTAAGGGCGGGACGGCCCTTAAAATTATTTACGGCAGCCCCCGTTTTTCTGAGGATTTGGATTTCGATGGGCAAAATATTTATCAATCTAAAGTAATTGACGATTTATTTTTGAAAACGATTTCAGAGCTCGAAAAAACTGGTATTGAAATTGGTCTAAAAGAAGCGAAAAAAACCACCGGCGGCTATTTAGGAATAATTAATTATCGTCTTTATGATATTTCAAAAGAAATGAAATTTGAAATTTCTTTGAGAAATGGAGGAAAAGCCGATTACGAGGTGACCACCATTGTTAGTGACTATCTGCCGTTATATTCCATTATCCATTCACCTGGTAAAAAGATAGTTCAGGGAAAAATAAATGCCTTGTTAGACAGAGGAAAACCAAGAGATTACTATGATATTTATTTTATTCTACGTCATCCAGAATTTCGCAGATTTATCAACAAAAATCAACTAAAAAGAATTGAAGAAAATTTAAAGAAAACAGAAATTAATTTTAAAAGAGAATTATCGGTTTTATTACCAGTAAGCCATCAGATGATTTTAAAAGATTTTGAAAAAACCCTGAGCCGAGAAATTAAAAAATATTTATAAAATTTTATGAACCTAAAATCTTTGCCAAAAGCCGACCGCCCAAGAGAAAAACTAATTCAAAAAGGCCCTCAAAATTTAAAAGACGAGGAGCTTTTAGCGATTTTACTGGGTACGGGAGTTGAAGGCAAAAATGTGCTCGAAGTTGCCAAACAAATTTTAAGGAAATATTCTAAGAAAAGATTGTTAAAGATGCAATATAACGACCTGTCAAAAATTAAAGGAGTGGGACCAGCCAAGGCCTGTACTATTCTGGCAGCCCAAGAATTAATCAAAAGAGCTTTAGAAATAGGGGAGGAAACCCTACCCATTATCCGTTCAACTAAAGACGTCATCGCTCAATTTACTTATTTGCGAGATAAATCACGCGAACATTTAGCCGGGCTTTATCTTAACGCTCGAAATGAAATGGTTCACAAAAAACACCTTTTTGTCGGTACCTTAAATGCTAATTTAGTCCACCCGAGGGAAATTTTTGAGTATGCTCTTCTTGGAAACGCCGCTTCGGTGATTTTGGTTCATAATCACCCTTCCGGCGACCCCGAGCCGTCAGAAGATGATTTAGCAATTACCAAACGTATAATTGAAGCTGGCAAAATAATGGGAATTGACGTTTTAGACCACATAATAATCACCAAAACCAAAATTTTTAGTTTTAAAGAGAAAAAGTTAATATAAAATAATATGCCACAAGATTTCTATTCTAAATTAGAGAAATTACTTAAAAAGGACTCTCGTTTTATAGACCAAGAGGGTGATTTATTAAAAAGTAATGTAATTGACGCGGCTTATAAGGCAGATAAAAAACTCGTTGAATTACTATTCTCTCAGAGAGAATTTAAAAGCAAGTTCTTCAGTAAAATTAAAGACGTGCTAGTTTTTAATATTAATGATTTCGTAAATTATATTCAGGACAAAAATTTTCTGGCGGATTCTTATACTAAATATAGGAATAAAATTGGGTTGAATATTGATGGCAAGTTTTTGAACGAACGCAAAGAGGTGACACTTGTATGGCCTTTTAAAGATTGTATTTTAGAGGGTGGGATGACTAAAGAAGACGAAAAGCGAGAAGAAATATTTTTTAATGAAACTTTGGCCCAAGATGAAATTGATAAATTATTAGCGCCAAAGGTTTTAACTAATTGGAAAAGATATACTCAAAAAGGTGAAGAAAAAGTAAAAGAGTTAAAAAGAGATAAAGATGGGGTAACTCGGGAAAATTTAATTATCAAAGGCAATAATCTTCTGGCACTTCATTCCTTGAAACAACAATTTCAAGGAGAAATAAAGCTTATCTACATTGACCCACCGTATAATATCGGGGGAGATTTTCAATATAATGATAGTTTCAATCATTCTACTTGGCTGACTTTTATAAAAAATCGTTTAGAAATTGCAAGAGATTTATTGGCAGAAGATGGAGCAATTTTTGTCCAAATTGATCATCACGAAGTTTCTTATCTTAACGCATTAATGGACGAAGTTTTTGGTCCCGAAAATAAAGTTCAAATAATTTCATTAAAGGTATCTGCGGCATCGGGTTTTAAAGCGGTTAATCCTGGGCCAATTGACGTAACGGAATTTATTTTTTTCTATACAAAAAATAAAAATAATTTTATTTTCCAAAAAAATTATATTGCCACCGGTTACCACGAAAATTACAATTTATATTTAGAAAAAGTAGGCAAAGTTGAAAATTGGAAATTAATTCCGCTTAAAGAAAAAGTTATTAAAGAAAATGGATATAAAAGCGAGAAAGAAATTAAACAAAAATATGGTGATGTTGCAGATATTATAATTAAAAAAATGATTTCTGATTTCGCTTTTACCCATGCAGATAAAGTGGTAAGTATAAGAGATTTACACAAACCATCGGAAAAGACGAGACGCTTAAAAGAAGAATCTCGTAGGATTAGAGATAAAATTATTCCATTGAAAAAAGCAGATGGCTCTTATACTTATTTGATAAATGGCGGAGTGATAGCTTTTTATTCTAATAAAATTAAAAACTTAGATGGAAAGCCAAGAGTTGTAGAACTGTTGACTAATTTTTGGAATCATATTTCTTGGGCAGGTATAGCTCGTGAAGGGGGAGTTAAACTTAGGAATGGCAAAAAGCCGGAAAAATTAATTAAGCAAATTATAGAAATTGCTGGGATTAAACAAGATGATGTGATTTTAGATTTTTTTCTAGGAAGTGGAACAACTTGTGCGGTCGCTCATAAATTAGGAATACAATATATAGGAGTTGAACAGTTAGATTATAGCGATAATGATTCGATTGTTCGTTTAAAAAATGTTATCAATGGCGATCAATCCGGAATTTCGAAAGTCGTAAAATGGAAAAGCGGTGGAGATTTTGTTTATTGTGAGCTGATGAAATACAATGAGCTATTTGTAGAAGAAACCCAAAAAGCTAAAAATATAAAAGAGCTTTTGAAAATTTGGGAAGAGATGAAAGAAAAAAGTTTCTTGAATTATAACGTTGATATCAAAAAATTTGACGAGACAATTGATGAATTTAAAAAACTTTCTTTTGCGAGGCAAAAACATATCCTTTTTGAAATCCTCAACAAAAACCAACTTTATGTAAATTTTTCAGAAATTAATGACTCAGAATTTAAAGTTAATAAAGAGGATAAAGAGTTAAATAAAGAATTTTATGGATAATCAAACGGAAGAAGAAATTATAGAAAAAGTAAGTAAACACGAGTTTTATTTTGAAACTCCGCTTTACGATGTTATAGAAATTGGTAAATTGGATGATGATTTGTTCAAGGGTGATGTAGATGCGTATAACTCCGCTAGTGGTTTTGATACGACATACGAGATTGAAACAAGTCATATTGGTTATCACGATAATGATTATCAGGGTTTTTATACTGTAACTCTGACATGCAAAAGAAAAGGCGCTGATAAGCTAAGATTTTTTATTTATAAAAACAAGGAAGTTGTTGTTAAACTTGGTCAGTACCCATCTCTGGTTGATATTCAATTTTCAGAAATTGGTAAAAAATATGACAGGTTCCTGTCTCAAGAAGCATTAAAAGAATTTAAGAGAGCAATAGGCCTTGTAACTCATGGTGTAGGTGTGGGTTCGTTTGTGTATTTACGAAGAATTTTTGAGAATTTGATATATGAGGCATTTTATGAACATGAGAAAGAAACCGGTATTACCAAAGAAGAATTTTCTAAAAAAAGAATGGAGGATAAAGTTGATATTTTAAAGAAGTATCTCCCAAGTCAGCTTGTCGCCATGAAGAGTATATATTCAATTCTAAGTAAGGGAATTCACGAATTGAACGAGCAAATATGTCTTAGATATTTTCCTGCATTGAAATTGTCTATTGAATTGGTTTTGGAGCAAAAAATTGATATGGAAATTAAAGAAAAAAGAGATCGAGATGTAAAAAAGCAAATAGAAAGTATAAGCAAAGAAATTAGTAAATAATTTATGCCTCAGCAATTTCTCTACGAACAATTAGATGGTGCTTCAAAAATGGGGCTTCTTAAAAAGGAAGTTCCGGATTTTTTGGTTGAAAACTTGAATCCAAATTTTGAATTGAGAGGATATCAAAAAGAGGCATTCGCGAGATTTTTTCATTGCTATAATGGCGATTATGAGAATAAAGAATATCCTCTACATTTTCTTTTTAATATGGCCACGGGTTCCGGAAAAACCTTAATAATGGCAGGGCTCATTTTATATTTATACGAGCAGGGCTATCGTAATTTTTTATTTTTTGTTAATTCAACGAATATTATTGAAAAAACCAAAGACAATTTTTTGAATAATTTATCCAGTAAATATTTATTTAATGACAAGATATTTTTCGATAACAAACAGGTTCAAATTAAACAAGTTGACAATTTTGACGGAACGAGCAATCAAGATATCAATATTTGTTTTACTACTATCCAAAAGTTGCACGGTGATTTATACAACGAAAAAGAAAACTCTTTAACTTCGGAAGATTTTAAGAATAAAAAAATAGTTTTGCTTGCCGATGAGGCGCATCATAGCCAAGTACAAACCAGAAATGGCCAAAGAGAAATATTTGAGAAGCCGAATTGGGAGAATACAGTTGAAAAGATTTTCAAACAAAATACCAGTAATCTACTTTTAGAATTTACGGCCACACTTGATTTGTCTCAGAGAGAAATAAATGAAAAATATAGAAATAAGATTATTTATAAATACGATCTAAAAGAGTTTAGAAATGATGGCTATTCAAAAGACGTGGAATTGTTGCATACAGATACGGATAGGCGAGATAGGATAATTCAAGCCATAATCTTAAGTCAATACAGGCAGGAAGTTGCTGGTAAACATGGAATTAATCTTAAACCGGTAATTCTATTTAAAGCCCAGAAAACAATAGCCCAATCGGAAGATAACAAGAAATTGTTTCATAAAATAATAGAAAGTCTGTCAGTAAAGGATATTGAGGGTACCAGAAAAAGAAGCAATATAGAAATTTTGCAAAAAGCGTTCAGTTTTTTTAAGGAGAATAAAATTAGTAATACTATTTTAGTTAAAAAGCTAAAAGATGGTTTTGCTGAAAACAAAACGTTAAGCGTTAACGAAGAACAAGAAAAGGAAAAATATCAATTACTTCTAAACTCTCTTGAAGATAAAAACAATCAAATTAGAGCAATTTTTGCGGTACAGAAGCTGAATGAAGGTTGGGATGTATTGAATTTATTTGATATTGTCCGGCTTTATGAAACAAGGGATGGTAAAAATAACAGGCCAGGGAAGACTACGATTTCCGAAGCTCAATTAATTGGCCGTGGCGCTCGTTATTTTCCATTTAAATTAAGTGAAACAGATGATAAATTTAAACGCAAATATGATAAAGAATTACAAAATGAATTAAGAGTTCTGGAAGAGCTGCATTATCATAGCCATAATGAGTCAAGATATATATCAGAAATTAGGATAGCTTTAGTCGAAGAAGGGATGATTGATGAAAACGAATTGGAGGTCGAATTAAAAATGAAAGAAGAGTTCAAAAAAACACCTTTTTATAAATCTGGACTAATTTATGCAAACGAAAAAATAAAGAGAAGTTTTGAAAAAGTTAAATCCCTTGATGATTTGGGCGTGAAGAAAAAAAATATAGTGACTCGAATTATGTCTGGCGGCGGTATGACAACTGCATTATTTGAAAAAGGTTTAGTTATGAAAGAAGGAGTACAAAGAGTTAGGGAGGATTTTAAGATTAAAAATTTTGAACCACATATTGTTAAAAATGCTTTAACTAGGAATGAATTTTTTAATTTTTCTTCGTTAAAGAATTACTTTCCGAAATTAACCTCGATTAGAGAGTTTATTGAAAGTGATAAATATCTAGCTAATTTTGGCATTACTTTCGAGATGGAAAGGTATGCGACTGCGATAGATAATTTAGAGAAATTCAAAGCCATTATTAAGTTATTAGAGCAAATAGAAGGAGAAATAAAAGAAAATTTAACAGAATATATTGGGAGCGAAGAATTTACTCCGACTTTTATAAAAAATCACAGAATTTCTAAAGATAAGAAAATTAAAGTTAAAAAAGACAGCGAGAGATTAGATGGACAGGAAGAATTTTTAGAGGATAAAGATTGGTATGTCTTTAATGCGAACTATGGCACTAGTCAGGAAAAAGATTTTGTTAAAATGTTTGCTAGCCAGATAAATGATTTGCGAAGGAAATTTAAGCAGATCTATTTATTCCGCAACGAAAAACAATTGAAAATTTATAACTTTAGCAATGGCCAAGCATTTGAACCTGATTATCTTTTATTCCTAGTTAATAAAGTAGGAAATAGCATTACTTATCAGTTGTTTTTAGAGCCCAAGGGTAAGTATCTAGTCGAAGGCGAAAAATGGAAGAATCAATTTTTAGAGAACATTAGAGATAAATTCAAAGATAAAATTCTGGAATTTTCAAAATCAAAAAAATATAAAATCACTGGGGTACCATTTTATCAGAGTGAAAATGAAAATGAGTTTAAGAGAAAATTATTGGAAACCATAGGAATAAACTCGAAAAATTAATTGACCCCAGTTAAATATTGGCTTTGCCAATTTAACGGGGCAAGGAATAAAAATTATGGGAAATTTGTTAAATTTTAACTCAAACAAATTACAAACAAAAGGCCTTGACAGGGGTCCTGAGTTTGCTATAATTATAATAGTTAATCCCACCGCCCTCTCGGTTTACCGGGACGGCGGTTTTTTTTATGAAAAGAGCATTCGTCTTTATTGACGGCGGTAATTTTTATTTTAAATTAAAAGATTTAACATCTAAATTAGATGGAAAATATAGTTTGCTTGATTTTGAATTTAGAAAATTTGCCGAATGGTTAGTTACGCCAAACGAATTATTAGAAATTAGGTATTATCTCGGAGCGATTAAGCGCGAACGCAACAATCCAAAGAGCGAACAGTTATATGCAAATCAGCAAAAACTTATTGGAAAACTCCAGCAGCAGAATATTATTATCACCTTGGGTCATGTTATCCGCCACCCAGACAAAACCCACCACGAGAAAGGTGTCGATGTCCGTTTAGCGGTAGAAATGATTAAATTTGCCAGAGAGAATAAGTATGATATTGCTTATTTGGTGAGTTCTGATACGGATTTAGTAGCAGCGGTTGAAGAAGTCCGGGCCTTTGGCAAAAAAGTTCAATATGTAGGAATTCCTAAGGGCCAATCGTATGGTCTTTCAACTGTTGCTGACGATGTTAGATTATTACGGCCGGAAGAAATAGAACAATTTTTACCTCCGTCGCTTATATAAAAATTAAGAAAAATAGCGTTAGCTCTATTTTTAACAAAAACTCGAACCCTTCGATGGTTCGACAGGCTCACCACAGACAAACTCAGGGCAAGAAATTAATTGACCCCAGTTAAATATTGGCTTCGTCAATTTAACAGGGCAAGGGAACCCTAGTAGAAGAAACGAAGTTTCTCTACGGGGTAAGTAAAAATTATGGAAGATAAAATTTTTGGAGATAAATAATCCATGAAAGAAAAAATTAGGAAAATAAAAAACAGAAAAAATTGGCATTTCGACAAATACTTGGAGAAAATTAAAGTCTTAGCGGTTTCACGTCGAACCGTTATTTTAGTAGTAATTATTTCTTTTCTAACTGTTGCAGGAATTAGTTATGGCGCAATTGGCTACCATAAAATATCAAAAGCGATAGAACAAGCCAGACAATTTACAAAAGAAGAAAAATTTGAGGAAGCGATTAATGAACTAGGTCTCGCTCAAATTAGCGGGGTTGTTAAAATAGGAATAAAAAAGCAGGAAATTAATAATGAAATAGAAAAAAATAAAAAGCTTATTGAAGAAAAATCAAAATATAATAATGCATTGAGCGAACTTAATGAAGAAAGTTATCAAAAGGCAATTAGTTCTTTTTCAAATATTACTGAAGACTCTCTTTATTATCAAAAAGCCCAAACCAAAATAGAAGAAGCAAAGAGGAAAATGGTAGAAGGGAAACTTTCTGAAGAACAAGTAGCTCGAAAATCAGCAGAAGTAAAAGCGAAACAAGAAGAATTTGAAAAAAATTTAAAAGAGAAGCAACTAGCGGATAAGGCTGCGGAAGAAAAAATGATGAATACTGACAATGATGGCGATAGCCTAACTTATAGAAGAGAATTAGAGTTAGGAACTTCTGATTGGAATATTGATTCTGATGGTGATGGAATAATTGATAGTAAAGACACTCATCCAGCTGGTGGAGGACGAAATATACCCCAAACATTTGCTTGGAATTATGGCGGATATAATTGGACTTTTACAACATCAATTGCCGAAGATTGGTACGACTATTATAAGGCTAAACCTCGGCTTCCCGCGACTAGCGTAGAGTATATAACTTATAATGACCCATTTATACAAAGAATAAGTAATAAAATACTTGAAGAGTCTAAAAAAGATAATCTTTGCGAAGCTTGTTTGGCCGCCGCATTTATACAAAGTCTTCCATATATCGAGGATGTATATACCGGTTACGACGAATACCCGAAATATCCAATTGAAACCTTTTTCGAAAAGAACGGAGATTGCGAGGACACTAGTTATCTTACAGCTTCTATTATTTTAGCAATGAATATAGATGCTGTTCTTATTTTACTCCCAGGACATATGGCGGTTGGTGTTTGGGCAAATTGTGATAATCCTGGCACATATTATAAATTAGGGGATAAATGTTACTACTATATTGAAACAACAGGAGATGGTTTTAAATTGGGTGATATACCAAATGAATATCGTTATACTGCCGCCACATTAGTAAAAATTCCTTCTGGAGAAAATATTGCCGTAGCTCCACAATATAAAAAGCCGTGTGACCCATCGCCGTACTTCATCGGATATTATTATAGCGGAGCTGATTTCTATTCAGATGCCCAATGCAATTATCAAACCAATTGCTTGCCATGGTCTAGTTATGTTTCAGCTTCTTCTCTTTCCGGATATTATTATAATTCTCAGTTAGAACAAACATATCATGACTCATCTTGTACTCAGATAGCAGTTAAGGGATGCTATAAATCAAAAACCTATTCAGGATATTTTTACAAATCAGGACTTGCCTGGTATTACGATTCTCAATGTACTCAAACATATCAATCTATGACCTGTAGCTATCCCTATTCCTATGTTTATTCTTGTACAACTGAAAGCGGCTATAACTCTAAAAAAAGCAACTGTGATTATTATGCTTCGTCAGAGTATCTTAAGTCTTTAGCAGAAAGTTGTTATGCCGGACTCGATAAGTGTAGAAGTGATATAAATGAGTACCAAAGTAAGCTGAATGAATATAATGCGTGTACGGCCAGGAAAGAATATTAATTTCTCTGTTTCGTGTTTTTAAAATTAGAAAAATCATCAAGGAAGATTACGGAAAAGAAATTTCTGATAAAGAAGTTAGTAAAATAGGCAACGGCCTCATTAATTATTTTAAATTATCTTTGGGAAATTAACAGCAGGAGAAAATTTTATAAAAAATAGTGTTAACCATGGTTTTAGTTGGAAAAATTTTCTTTAAAATTTAAAAAGAAATGAAATTAAAAATCATTCCGTATAATAAAAACGTTTCGGAAAGATTTAAAAAAGAGAAGAAAAAGATTTTAAGAGTTGTTAGAAGGTGCAAGGTTTGGCATATTGGAAGTACTGCGACACCAGGTTTAGGAGGCAAAGGAATTGTTGATATAATGCTTGGAATAAAAAATTGGAAATATCCGGAAAGTACAATTAAAAAATTAAAAAAGATAGGCTTTAAACACATTCATTCTAAAGAAAAGGGAAGAATTTTTTTGAGCAAAAACAAGACGCTTTCTTTGGGTAATATCCACATTCATATTGTCAAAATAGGAAGCAAAACCCAAAAAGAGATTTTGTATTTTAGAGATTATTTAAGGAAAAATAAAAAAGAGGCTGAAAGATATTTTAATTTTAAAAAGAAATGGCTAAAAGAATCTTGTAGAAATAGAAAAAAATACAAAAAACTAAAATCTAAATATATTAACAAGGTTTTATATGGCAAGAAATTAATTAAAAATAATAAATAATATGGAATTTAAAGAAATTCAAAAAAAGGTAATTGATAACGCCATCAATTATGGGAAAAAATACAACGTAAAAATTGATGAAGATTTTGCATTATTTAAATTATATGAAGAGGTGGGGGAATTGGCTCAAGATGTTTTAATTCATAGAAAAAAATGCAGACCCGAAAAATATCTTCCGGAAGAAAAATCAAAAGAAGAATTAGCAAAAGAACTTGCAGACGTTTTAGGAATGATAATAGTAAATGCTCATCTTTTAGACATTGATTTAGAGGATGCAATAAATAAAAAGTGGATTAACAAAGAAAAAAGTTAAAATAATCAAAATTTAGGCCGAAGTTGAATTATGAAGAAGTATTCGTCAAATCGTGCGCAAAAAGGAAAAACTGCTTACCGGACGCCAAGCCGGTTTATTTATAAAATGACGCTTAAATCTATAAAAAATAAATGCAGAATTCCTCGATAAACTAAACAAAGTTAAACTTAATCAAATTAAGTACAAGTCGCCGAATTATAGAAAAGAGAATTAATTGACCCATCACTGCCAACCCACCACTACCAAAAATTGGTGTAGGGGTAAAAATTTGGTGTGAGGGCGAGGTCGAAGTTTAAGAAATTTATGATAAAATTAAAGTAATGACTGCCCTTTTTCTAAAAAATCAAATAACAACCAACATGATTTATGTTTTTATAGACGCATCAAATGTTTGGAACGCGGTCAAGTCGGTAAAAAAGTTTATTGAATACAAAACTCTTAAAGATTATTTTAGGAAAAATTTTAACGCAGACAAGGTTGAAATTTTTTATTACGACGCTTATCCAAAAGCCGGAACAAGAGATTATGACTTGGGTGGAAAGCATAAGTTCTTTACTTATCTTAAGAAAGGGCTTGGGTTTACCGTAAGAAAAAAAGAGTTAAAAAGAATCTCTGTTATTGGCGAGAGCGGAGAATCTATTATAGAAAAAGGAAATATGGATGTGGAAATAACGATTGACGCAATGCATAACATTCATAAATATAACATAGCCATCTTTTTTAGCGGTGACGCTGATTTTCTTGCACTGGTGAATTATCTGAAAAATAACGGTAAAAAGGTCTATATTTTTTCGTCAAAAGACAATATTTCTCACGAACTAAAAACTGGCGGGGATGGTTATTTTGATTTGAAAGATATACATGAATTTTGGGGTAAAGATTTAAAACACCGCGAAAAATTAGTATAAACGAAAACCACCCTCAATTAAGAGGGTGGCCCTAGGATGTATAACCCTAACGGTTCTATGGAAGAACCGAAAGACGATTTAAGTATAGCAAGCCATAAGGGTTTGTCAAGAGTTGAAAATAATCCAACCCCAGTAGTAGTCCCGTTAAGCGGGACACTACGTGGCAAGTAAAATTATGGAAAAAGAAGGACAAAAAAACCAAATTATTCCAAAAATTGAAGAGTTTTTTAAAGTACCAGAGCGAGTGGCTGATAAAATTAAAATTATTGCGGAAAAGGTTAGGGGTGGTTATGTTGTGATTGAAACTAGACCTCGTTGGGATGGAACTCCTGGGCCTTGGACAAGAAGTCCAGTTGCTAAATTTGTTTTTCATAATCCCTCTTTGTCATGGAGACTTTATTGGATGCGTGCTTCTGGGAAATGGTGGTTTTATGGAACTTATAAAACATTAGATAAAGTATTGAAAATAATAAAAGGAGATAAAGACGGCTGTTTTTGGGGTTAAAAATAAAAAAATAATGAAAAAGTTTTTTGAGAAAAATAAAATATTTTTGGCGATTGTGGTTGGAGCTTTAATTATTGGCGGAGCGATTTATTTATCCAGTATAAATAGGGGAGAGGTTGCTGAGAAATCACCGGCGACAGGAGAAAATTGCCAGAATATCCCCGAACTTCCGGATAATACCTTAAAATTGGCGACGAAAATTATTGACGGCGATACTTTTTTGATTGAGGGCGGCGCTTCAGTAAGAATTTTGGGAATTGACGCTGACGAAAGGGGATATCCTTGTTATGATGCAGCGAAAAATAAATTGGAAGAACTTATTTTGAACAAAGAAGTAAAATTAGAAAAAGGTCCGGAAAATATCGACCAGTACTGCCGCTATCTAAGATATGTTATTTCTGATGGTCAGAATATCTCTTTGGAGCTGGTAAAAGAGGGGATGGCAGTGGCGAGATTTTCTCCAGAAGGCACAAAATACCGCGAAGAAATCACTCAAGCCGAAAAAGAAGCCAAAGAGAATAAAGTTGGCTGCAAGTGGTCTGCCTCCATTGTTCCAGACAGCGGAGTTATGGAGAATAAAGAATTTCAATGGGAAAAGTTAACCCCGGAATTAACGGGACTAAAGGTTATTGGCGCCTGTAGCGCCGGTAATTATTACGGGAGGGAGGTAATTGTTGAGGGAAAAATTGCTGATGCTTATTGTTCAAAAACCAATACTGTATTTTTAAATTTTGAAAAACCATATCCGAATCATTGCTTTGTCGGAGTGATTTTCAGTTCAGACCAGTATAAATTTGTCCAAAATCCTGAAAATTATTACTCAAATAAAAATGTTAGAATAAGAGGTGAAATTAAAGAATACCAAGGAAAGCCGGAAATTATTCTAAATGATCCGTCTCAAATCGAAATCGGCAAGTAAAAATTAAAAATATGAAAAACCCAGAACAAGTTCCGAATCAAGAATTAGAGATTAATCCAAAGAAAGAAATAAGCCCAGAGTTAGTTAGGGCTATAGAACAAGAAGCTCTTCATGTAGATGATAAAGTTAATATACTTTTAACTAAAGCTGGCTTAAAACCAGCCTCGGAGATTACTCTAACTATAAGGACTTGGAACGAGGAAGAAAATAACAAGCATATGGCAGAAGACGATATTCAAAGAGATGTTTGGATTATTAAAGAATTAGGGATACCGGTTCAATTCGGAAGCAGAGAAGTTGTTGAGATAGTGGAAGATAACAAAAAATATCATCGCGAAGAAATACGAATTTTAATAGGGAAAACCCAAAAAGATTTAGATTTTCTTATAGAAGCGCAGAAATCTAAAGATAATGAACTATTGGGTAGGGCGTATGGATTTCCGTCCACCGCCGTAGATGCCTGGGTGGGGAAGGGGAAAAAACTTGACGTTAGAAGGTTGCCTAAAAAGATTAGAGAGAGCGAAGCGATGCTTTTTTCTTCTCCAACGCTTTCGGCAGATAATTGGCGAAAGGAAATTGAACAGGGGCAACGAGACGCAGATTATATCAAGGGTATAAGCCCTTTTATTTATAAAGAATTGATAGAGATGATGAAAAGAAGCAGGAAATAACTTTTTGTACCATTGAAAAGTTGAAAAGGGGTCAGGAGCCTTTTCTTAATAAAAATTAATTAAGCCCCGCAAAATAGCAGTGATACTGCCATCGCGGGGCAAGTAAAAATTATGGATGAAAAATTTCAAAAAATTAAAGAGGTAGTTGAGAAAGAACTTTCTTGTTCTGCTCATAGTATGGACCACGTTATGAGGGTCTATAACCTGTCTTTACATTTTGCTAAAAATGAAGACGTGGATTCGGATGTATTAAAGGCGTCTGCCTTATTACATGATATCGCCAGAGTAAAAGAAGATAATGATTCTACGGGAAACACTGACCATGCAATTTTAAGCTCAAAAATGGCAGAGCCGATTTTAAGAGAGCTTGGATTTTCTGAAGAAAAAATTAAGCATATCCAAGATTGTATTATTTCACATAGATACAGAACGGGAAACAAGCCAAAAACAAAGGAAGCTCAGATTCTGTTTGACGCAGATAAATTAGATGTCGTAGGAGCCATTGGCATTGCCCGAAGTTTTGTTTGGGTTGGTAGAAATAATGCTAAGATTTATGCCGATGTAAATATTGATGAATATATTAAAGATAATTTAGGAGGGAAAATCAATGGAAGAATACAGGACAAAACCAAACATAGTCCGCAAATAGAATTTGAAACAAAGTTGAAGTTTTTAACGGATAAATTATATACTGACAAAGCTAAAACAATAGGCAAAGAAAGATCAGGGTTCTATAAAAGTTTTTTAGATAGATTAGAAAAAGAAATCAATGGCGAATTGTAGTTTAAAAATATGATTATAACTATTTGTGGATCAATAAAATTCTTTGAACAAATGCTTGAGGTGAAGAGCAATCTTGAGAAAATTGGGCATACCGTCCTCATGCCTATAAAAGCAGACGGTGTTGACTACTGGTCAGAAGATAGTGCCGGCAGAGTTGAGGCAAAGAAAAAATTTGAATTTATTTCGGAACATATGAACAAGATAAAAAAGTCAGACGCAGTTCTAGTGGTAAATGTTACAAAAGGAGATATTAAAAACTATATAGGAGCGAACACGTTTCTTGAGATTGGTTTTGCGCATTACATAAATAAAAAAATTTATCTGTTTAACGAAATTCCTAATCAAAAATATATTGAGGATGAAATTCTGACTATAGAGCCGATTGTACTAAATGGCGATTTAAGTAAAATAACCTGATAAAAAGAAAATATTGTTAGCTCTGGTTTTAATAAAAACTCGGACCCTTCGACAAGCTCAGGGCAAGAAATTAATTGAGGAATAAAATTTATGATGATAGGCTATAATTTAGACAAAATAAAATTCGCTACGGACACAGCGACTTTTGAAAAGGCGGTTGAAATTTATGAATCGGACGGAGTAAAAAACTTTGAATTTGTCGGTTTGGGATTTTCCGCAAAGGTAAGGGGAAGCAAGGGGGATTTTTATAATGTTTTTGTATCTGCGAAACATTACGACAGGGGAAACTGCGATTGCTATCTCGGCCAAAATGAGACGCTTTGCAAACATTTAGTGGCCCTTGCGATTTACGTTGTTATGCGAGGCGATAAATTAAACGCGGAAGATAAAAAAACAATCAGCTCGCCCGAATGTAGCGAACGGTTGGGCGAATTAAGCAAAGAAGAATTGACTCGGATAAAAAAAGATATTGCGTTGGCAATGAAATACATAAAATCGTACACGGGGCCATCAAAGATTTGGTTTGCTTATCAGGATTCGCTTTGTGAAGGTTGCGCCCGTTTATCTAAAATAGTTTCAGAGTTGCCCGTGAGCGAGCAGATGGCAAAATTATTGGTTGATATGCTTTTGCGTCTTGATAAAAAAATATCTTATGGTGTTGATGATTCAGACGGAACAGTGGGCGGATTTATTGAGGAAGTGGTTTTAATGCTTCAGGAATTTGTAAAAATTGATTCAAAATGTATCAGGGCGTTTAAAAAACTTTGCGGAAAAGAGACTATGTTTGGCTGGGAAGAACCGCTGGCAAAAATATTTGACGAGCAGGATATTGACTGACCGGGCAGGGCTAAACAGAGTTATGGAAAAATGGTGTCAACTCTGGTTTTTTACCCCGGTAGTTAAAAAAGGAGCTTAATATTGAGGAGGACGAGGAATCTGATAGAGAGGATAAAGAAGAGGATAAAGAAGACGAATCAGTAAATCCTAAAGATATACCATTTTAATTCCTGCCTCGCCTCAAAACAGACGGGTGAAAAAGTTTCTCCTACGTTGAAGATTCGGATGGACTACGGAAGGGCAGGGAAATTAATCCCTCGATAAACTCGGGACAAGTTGACCCATCACTACTAAAATTTGGTATTGAGGGCAAGGAAATAAAATAAATTTTAATTTAGAATAATATGGAATTTGAAAAAGAAATTATTAGAGAAGAACAAGAAAGTTTAGATTTAGAAAAAGAGGTTGAAAAATTTGAAAAAAATTCAGAAAAATTAAAATTTTTAATTTCAACCATTGATAAATTAACATTTCCAGAAAACCCTCTGCCCGTGGAAGAAAATGAAAATATTGGAGGGGTTCTTCCTGATGGCAAGATTTTTCCATTTAGAGCAAGATATAGTTTTTCTGAAAAAGATGGTCGAGTAATAAAAGAAAATTATGAAGTTAATAATGTAGAACTAGATAAACGGCATTTAGAGTTTGGCATTTTTTTAAGTTTGGCAGTTCATGAGGTTAGGCATAGAGTGCAATGGACTAAAGAAAGAGAAAAAACTGAGTTTGAAATCTTTACCGAAAATGACCTTTCAGACTTTTTGGGGGAAACGTCGGAGATTCGGTCTTTAAAGAATTATTCAAAAATACAAAGATATTTAGAAATTAGAAAAGATCTTGCTGGAGATAGTGAAAGCTTTGACAAAGAAATAGATGCCATGATCATCGGTATTTTAGCTGAAATTTTATTTAAAAAAAGAAAGGATATTTCAACTATTTCGGGGTTTGTTAAAAGTGATGATAAAGAAAAAATTTTAAAAGAAATTGGTGAGAATAAGAAAGAACTATTAGAGGTAATTTCATCAAGGATAGAAGGTAATTTTTTGTATAAAAATGGTGAAAAATAGGAAAAAAATAATGTCAACTGTCGAAAAATTAATTGACCCGTCACTACCAATTTTATTGGTGTGAGGGCAAGGGAATAAAAATTATAAAAATATGGAATTTAAAGAAATTCAAAAAAAGGTAATTAATAACGCCATCAATTATGGGAAAAAATACAACGTAAAAATTGATGAAGATTTTGCATTATTTAAATTATATGAAGAGGTAGGCGAATTAGCGCAGTCTGTCTTAATACATAGGAAAAAGTGCAGACCCGAAAAATATCTTCCAGAAGAAAAATCAAAAGAAGAATTAGCAAAAGAGCTTGCAGATGTTTTAGGAATGATAATAGTAAATGCTTATCTTTTAGATATTGATTTAGAAGACGCAATAAATAGAAAGTGGATTAATAAAGAAAAGGGTTAGACCAAACAGGTTTTAACCCCAGTAGAAGAACAAAGCTCTCTACGGGGCAAATAAAAATTATGGCGAAACAAAGATTTAAAATAATTCCTGCAGTATATTTAATCTTAATTAAGGATGATAAAATTCTTCTTTCTCGAAGATATAATACTGGTTTTTGCGATGGGGAGTATAGTTTCCCTGCAGGGCATTTAGAGGGAAATGAAACATTCGAAGAAGCTCTTGTTAGGGAAACAGAGGAAGAAATAGGAATAAAATTAAACCTGAAAGATTTAAAGTTGGTTCATGTTATAGATAGAAAACAACCAAAAGAGGAGAGGGTTGATTTCTTTTTTACAAGCAGAAAATGGAAGGGCGAACCAAAAATTATGGAGCCTCACAAATGCGATGATTTAGATTGGTTTTCACTCAGTAATCTTCCCGATAATGTAATACCTTATATTAGGCAGGTAATTAAATGTGTTTTAACTAATAATTTTTATAGTGAATTTGGTTGGTAAAATTAAAAAACAAAAATAAAATTATGCCAAAGTCTTTTAATTATGTTTTTGTTGACGAATCAGGCGATCCCGGTAAACCATATAAAACAGACAAGGGCGGAAATAAAATTCCTACTGGCGCAAGTTTATTTTATATTTTATCTGCTGTTTGTGTTGATTCAAAAAAACTATTTGCTATGGAAAATAGAATTATGGAAATAAAGGGTCATTATAGTTATCGTAGCGAATTAAAAGCTCAAAATATACCATTAAAAATGTATAAAGATTTATTGGACATAATTAATGAATTGAAAATTAAAATTTATTATAGGCTTATAGATAAAACAAAATATAGAGGAACTTTTGCGGTTGATGGAAAAAAGAAGTTGCACAATGTTTTTGATGAATATAATTTAGTAAAGTTGGTATCTTTCGCAATTAAAAAATGCAGATTTGATAAGGCTGAGGTGATTATAGATAGAGCCGATCGCAGATTGTTAGACGGTAGGTTTGATAATTTCAATAATTACTTAATAAATAAAGTTAATACCAAAACAATAAAAATAGTAGAATTTATTACTCATGTGAACTCGGAATATGTAAATGTGATGCAGATGTCTGATTTAGTAAGTGGTGCTATAAAGGATGACTTTACGGGTAAAAATAAAGAACTTTTAAAAATTATTAATAAGCGATTTTTGGAAAAAATTTGGTAAATATAAATAAAAAAAAGCGGGCACCCAGACCTGGGACACGCTTCATGATTAATAATAGCAGACCTACGCCTATTGTCAATAGTTTCCAAGGAGTAAGAAATTAATTGAGGAACCCCGGTAGTAGCCCGCCTCAGGCGGATACTACGGGGCAAGTAAAAATTATGGCAAATAATACAGATAAAAAAGAGGATAAAATATTTTCTATTTCAGAATACATTGGATTTCTTAACTCAGAATTAAAAAAATGTGCGGCAAAAATTATTGGAGAGGTTGGCAAAGTAGATATTTATCCGAGCGGCCATGTTTATTTTTCGTTAAGAGACGAAAAAGACAAAAGTGTGATTAGTTGTATAATTTGGAAATCACAATATAAATTATTTGGTATTGAAATAAAAGAGGGCGTTAAGATTATTGCAACTGGTCGTCCGGATATATATAAACAAACGGGACGACTTTCTTTTATAGCCGAAACAATTGAACTTGCAGGAGAGGGTATATTAAAGAAAGAATATGAAAAATTGAAGAAAAAATTAGGCGACGAAGGAATTTTTGAAGAGAGTAAAAAAAGATCTATCCCAGCATATCCTCAAAAGATAGGAATAATTACTTCAAAACAGGGAGCAGTTCTATCAGATTTTCTAAGTAATATTGGCAATTATGGTTTTAAAATTAAAATGGTTGATTCCAGAGTCGAGGGACAATCATCTATTACAGATTTACTATCAGCCATTAAGATCATTAAGAAAAAAGATATCGAAGTTTTGATTATTATGAGGGGTGGCGGTTCTTTCGAATCATTACAGCCGTTTAATAACGAATTATTGGTTAGAGAAGTTGCAAATTTTCCTGTTCCGGTAATTGCTGCTATCGGTCACGACAAAGATGTGCCGTTAGTTTCCTTAGCCGCAGATCTTGAAGTTTCTACTCCAAGTATTGCCGCCATTACGCTCAGTAAATCATGGAAGGAAGCCATTATATTTTTAGAAAGATATGAAAGAAATATTATTGGCGGATATGAAAATATTTTGCAGGACGCCGTTTCTTTAATTAATAAATCAATTGATATGGTCCGCGATTCTAAGAACCTGATTATTGACAAGTACAAAAGGGTTGAAAATAAAATGAGAGTTTCACTCCAAAATTTTAGCAATATCCTTAATAATATTAGTTTAAGGATAGATAATTTAATAGATAGATCTTTTTTTGGCTTAAAATATTTAATTTTAACGGCGCAACAAAATTTAAAACACGCTGAGAGAATTATTTCAATTAACAGTCCAGAACGTCAACTTAATTTGGGCTATAGTATTGCCTTTTCTGATGGTAAAATAATCAGAAATACGGAAGATACTGAAATAGGAAAAAATATAGACCTTCGAGTTGTAGACGGAACAATTATTTCACAAGTAAAAAATATTAATAAAATTAACAAAAAATAATATGACCAAAGAAAAACCAGATATTAAAAACCTAAGCGATAATCTTAAGAAGTTGTCGGATATTGCCGATTGGTTTGACAACAGAGAGGATGCTGACATTGAACAAGGTTTAGAGAAAGTGAAAGAAGCCGTTGTGCTTATTAAGGCAAGCAAAGAACGCCTTAAAGAAATTGAGAACGAATTTGAAGAAATTAAAAAAGAAATAGATATTGATGGCGAAAAGGAGGAAGATAATAGTAAACAAGATGTTTAACGCCCGATGTTAAACAATAAATTCTATGCCAGCAAAAGATAATCCTAATCCACCGAAAAGAAACGAGATTAAAATTGGTGAAGCAGTGTGGATTATTGAAAAAGAACATTATGGTACGCAAAACTTCAAACAGGGGATTGTAAAGGAAATTTTAACTTCCAAGAATGTCCATTCGCGCGGCATCAAAGTACGGCTTACTGATGGTTTGGTCGGCCGCGTGCAATGGATAATGGAAGATTGATAAAAAAAAATGAAAGAGATGTTAAGAACCTCGCCTTCGGCGAGAACCTTGATTCGCTAATGTATAATCATATGATCTTAAATTTAACAATACTTGCGACAGTTGCCGGGGTTCTAATGGCGTTAGCCAATTACCCTCAGGCGATTAAGATTATAAAAAGGAAAAGCTCAAAAGATGTTTCTTTGCTGACTTTTTCTATTATGTTGTTTGGAACGATTGTCTGGTTTATTTACGGGATTAGCATTGGCAACCTGCCGGTGATTATTTCTTACGGTATTGGTTTAACCGGCTCTTCTTTTGTAATATTGGCATATTTTATTTATAGGGGTAGGTAGAAATTAAGGGGTTGAAAAAGAATAAGATTGTGTTAAAGTAGATATTCTTAACGGCCCTTTAACAAAACAAAAACTAGAAGGAGCGAAAGAATGAATAAGAATGAATTTGAAGAGTTTTTTAAACGCTATGAAGGAAATCCGATTTTAACACCAGAAATTTGGCCCTATAAAGTATCATCAGTTTTTAATCCGGGTGCAATAAAATTCAATAATGAAGTATTGCTTTTGGTACGGGTTGAAGATAGGGAAGGTCATTCGCATTTAACTATTGCTACGAGCAAAGATGGAAAAACAAATTGGCATATAAATCCCGAACCAGCGTTAGCAGCAGAACCAGAGTTTGGTGAAGCGATATTTGGGTTAGAGGATCCGAGGATTGTTTGGTCAGAAGAGCGACAAGAATATATGATTACCTGTGTTTCTTTCTTTGAAGGAGTGGCTGGAGAACCCCCTGGTATTTCTCTGATAACAACCAAAGATTTCTCTGATTTTAAACGCTTGGGTCGTCAGTTAATACCCCCGAACAAAGATGCTTCTTTACTTCCTAAAACTATTAAAGGATACTATGCCCTTATACACAGGCCGATTGTTGATGGTAGGACCGATATTTGGGTTTCTTTTTCCAAAGACCTGAATTTTTGGGGAAAAGAGAGGGTTTTAATTCCTGCTAGAAATAGAACCTGGGATAATGCTAGGGTGGGATTAGGACCGCCGCCGATTGAAACGCCAGAGGGATGGTTGGTTATCTATCATGGAGCAAAAGATACAGCATCTGGCACTATTTATCGAGTTGGCCTGGTTTTATTGGATTTAGAAACCCTTGAGGTGATTCGTCGGAGCAGAGATTGGGTCTTTGGTCCGAAAGAATATTATGAGAGAGTGGGCGATGTAGATGATATTGTTTTCCCTTGCGGTGCCATTGTTGATGAAAAAACAAATGAACTTTTAGTTTATTATGGGGCTGCGGATTCAGTGGTAGCGTTAGCCACTGCAAATTTAGACGATGTTTTGACTTATTTAAAAAAGTGCACCGAATATTAACGAATATTAATCAAAAATGCCTCGCTTTTGCGGGGCTTTTATTTTTAAGAAAAATAAAGTAAGATAAATAATTATTTATGGAATGCAGACAAAAAGAAAATTTAAAAAGATGCCCTTGCACCTATCCCGATTGTCCGAGAAAGGGGATTTGTTGCGAATGTTTAAAATATCATTTAGCGAGCAAGGAATTACCTGCTTGCTATTTTTCAAAAGAAGCGGAAAAGACCTATGACCGTTCAGTTGAAAAATTTATTCAAAATAAAACAAAATGAATGTTTTTGAAAGATTATACAAAGAACTTAGAAAGAAATACGGGACGCCTAAGGGACAATGGAAACTTTGGTGCAAAAGGCCAAAAACCAAAAGAGAAAGAGAAAAAGTGATAATCGGGGCAATTCTAACCCAGAGGACAAATTGGAAGAACGTAGAATTAGCCCTAAATAATTTAAAAAAGGCAAAAATAAATTCGTTAAGGGATATTTATCGATTAGGCGCAAAGAAATTAGCGCCCTTGATTAAACCATCGGGATTTTATAAAACCAAGGCGCAATATCTGCTTAATTTAACCAAGTTTGTTATCACAGAGGGGTGGTTAGATAATACTCGCCATACGATAAAAAAGGCGGAACTCGAAAAATTAAGGGAAGAATTACTAGAATTGAAAGGCATTGGGCCAGAAACAGCAGATAGTATTTTGCTTTACGTCCTAGACAAACCAATTTTCGTGATAGACGAATATACCAGAAGATTAGTTAAAAATCATAATTTGGCAAGCAGAACTGATTATCAATTTTTACAAAAATTGTTTGAGGAAAATTTAAGAAAGGATTACCGCTTATACCAAGATTTCCACGCTTTAATCGTTATTAACGCTAAAAATTCAATTAATTAAAAAAATGACACTTATTTTAACTGATGAAAACTTTGAAAAAGAAATACAGAGCATAGATAAACCGGTTTTAGTTGATTTCTTTGCTACTTGGTGCGGACCCTGTACTACTTTAGATCCAATTTTAGAAAAAATAGCTGATGATCTAAAAGATGAAATTGTTTTGGTAAGGGTTGAGCTTGATAATATTCCTATTACTGCTCAAAAATTTGGAATTGATAGAATTCCAGCAGTTGTTCTTTTTAGGGGTGGAAAACCAATTAGCGGTTTTATCGGGTTAAGGACAGAGGAATTTATTAAAGAATGGCTGGAAAAAACAATAAAACAACCAGAAGACAATATCCAAGAAAAAGTTGAAGAATTAAATAGATGGTATGCTAATTACGCTAAAGAAAACGGATTTAACCTGAATCCCAATAAAGAGATGGTCCAAAGATTAATAAGGGGTTTGCTGGAAAACGAGAAAAAACACGGCCAACGATATTGTCCTTGCAGAAGAGTTACGGGAGATAAGGAAGCGGATGCAAAGAACATTTGTCCCTGTTATTACCATCTTAATGAGATTAAAAAAAATGGGCAGTGTTTCTGCGGGTTGTTCTTAAATTAAGAATGGCAAAGTAACTATTTTTTAACTTAACCTTATGATAAAATCACGAGGTTTTTGTTTTGACTTTTTTTTACTGTTTGGTATAGTAATAGAGGTATTTTTAAAAGTTCTTTAAAAAAGGAGAGTCTAATGAAAAAACGAAAATGTGATATGATGGGCCGGGGTATTTTGCCGATTAATGCAAAACTTCTGGTTGAAAAAGTTTCTTTTAAGTTAATTATTGAAAGTTTTGGCAGAACTTGTTTTGAAGCGCGAAATGTTGCTGAGGGAGCAAAACTTTTTAAAAAAATGATTGAAGAAGGTGATACTATTTGGCTTGGCATCGCTGGAGCCGGAATAGTTGGGGGTTTAGGCGGATATGTTATTGAGCTTATTAAAAGGGGGTTTATAGATGCAATTTGCACCACTGGTGCTCAAGCATATCATGATCTACATTTTGCCTTTGGTTTGCCTGTAAAACAAGGCGATTCAAAAGCTAACGACAACAAACTCCACAAGCAAAGGATAGTAAGAATTTATGATATGTATATTGACGAAGAAAAAACACTTTTAGCGCAGGATGAATTAATTAGAGAATTTTGTTCGCACCAGTTGCTTCCACTACGTACACTTGAAAATTTATCAATGTCTAGCGCAGATTTTAATTTTCGGCTCGGGAATTATGTTCTTGAAACGGCGAAGTTTCCCGAACGATCATTTCTTGCTGCCGCAGCAGATAATGGCGTGCCAGTATATTTTGATTCTGGCTCTAACCACTCGATTGGAATGAATCTTGCTGCCGAGTATCTTAATGGATTAAATGTGGAAATTTCATCAAGTTTAGACATTTTGGAAAGCGCGGCAATTGTTTATAACTCAAAGACAACTGGTTTTTTCGAACTTGGCGGCGGAGGACCCAAGAATTTTATCCAGCAAACAAGTCCAACAATAAAACAAATTCTAGGAATAGATTTTGAAGGAGCTGACCGAGGGTTACAGATAACAACTGCATTGGAACGGGACGGCGGATTATCAGGCTGTACTTTCAATGAGGGTGTTACTTGGGGCAAATATAAAAAACCTTCAAAAGATCTTGTTCAAATATTCTGCGAATATTCTATTGTTTTTCCATTGATTGCTGGTTATGTTTTGGAAAATTGTAAACCAAGAAAACCAAAACAGCTTGTTTTGCAAAATGATAGGATGTTGGAAAAACTTAAAAAAGATAGAAAAAATTAAATAGAAAAATAAGCCCTTTATTTTGACATAAAGGGTTTTTTATTGTATAATTGGTTTTTATATTATGAATAAGATAAGAAACATCGCTATAATTGCTCACGTTGACCACGGAAAAACCACATTGGTGGATGCGCTTTTGCGTCAATCAAAAACCAATTTAAGCAAAGAGGTTGCTAACCAGGAATGCATAATGGATAGCAATGAAATAGAAAGAGAAAGGGGGATTACCATCTTTTCTAAAAATGCATCTGTTCTTTACAAGAATGTGAAGATTAATATTATTGATACTCCTGGCCACGCTGACTTTGGAGGAGAAGTAGAAAGGGTTTTAAATATGGCTGATGGTTGCTTGCTTTTAGTTGATGCAAAAGAGGGACCTATGCCTCAAACAAGATTTGTTTTGAAAAAGGCCTTAGAAATGGGCCATAAGATTATTTTGGTTATAAACAAAATAGACAAAGACGGAGCCAGACCAGATTTTGCCTTAGAAGCAACCATGGAATTATTTTTAGAATTGGGCGGACATGATCAAACCTTAAGCTTTCCCGTGGTTTATGCTTCAGGAAAAGAGGGAAAGGCAGGTAAAACCCCTGATATTAATAAAATGAAAGATATTATTCCTCTTTTTGAAGAAATTATCCAACATATTCCTTCGCCAATTGGAGATTTTCAAAAACCTTTGCAGATTTTAGTTACTTCTATCAGCGGAGATGATTTTAAGGGAAGAATTGCTGTTGGTAGGGTATATAACGGTACGATAAAAGCCAATCAAGAGATAATCCATATAAATAGGAATGGCCAATTTAATAAATACAAACTAGTTTCTTTAATGACTTTTTCCGGGTTAAATAGAGTTGATGCTTCAGAGGTTTTAGCTGGAGATATTGTTGCCTTAGCCGGGATACCGGATGTAACAATCGGCGAGACAATAACAGACCCTGTAAATCCCCAAGTATTGCCCCTAATAAACATAGAAGAACCGACTGTGAAGATGACTTTTATGATTAACAATTCTCCTTTTGCCGGCAAAGAAGGCCAGTTTCCGACCTCAAGGCAGATAAGGGAAAGATTATACAAAGAACTGGAAACAGACGTGGCCCTGAAAGTAGAAGACACTAATGATGGAAAATGGGTTGTTTCTGGCAGGGGAGAACTGCATTTGTCTATTTTGATAGAAAGAATGCGCAGAGGGGGTTATGAATTTCAAGTTTCAAGGCCTCAGGTTATTACGCGAGAAATAAATGGTAAAATGATGACTCCTTACGAAAAGGTTTTTATTGAAGTCCCAGAAAAATACCACGGCACAGTGATACAAAAGTTAGGCGCAAGAAAAGGTGAAATGGTGGAGATGAGAAGCGCCAACACCATAGTATTTTTGGAGTTTATAATCCCGACAAGAGGGCTTTTCGGATACAGAAGCGAATTTTTAACTGATACAAAGGGTTTGGGGATAATAAATACTGCTTTTTACCAATACCAACCAGATCCTGGAAATTGGCAGGAAAGAGCCCAAGGGTCTTTGGTTTCTCATGAAACAGGAGGAACCAATCTTTATGGCTTGAGAAATGTTCAAGATAGAGGGGTATTATTCTTGGGTCCGGGAATTACGGTTTATGAGGGCCAGGTTGTTGGCCAAAATTCAAGACCTAATGATATAAGGGTGAATGTTTGTAAAGAAAAACAACTTTCAAATATGAGGTCAAGGGGCGAAGGAGTGACAGAACATTTTAATGTCCCAAAAACAATGGGGCTAGAAGATGCTTTAGAATATATCGGGGACGATGAATTGGTTGAGATTACTCCAAAGAGTATTCGCATAAGAAAAATCTATTTAAGCGACAACGACCAAAGAAGAGCAAATAGGAAAGAAAGAGAAAATAGTGTAAAATAAAATAGATAAGATAAAGGTCGGAGATTTTAATTAACAAATGAAAACAAAAAATATTTAATATGGTACAAGATGTTATAAAAAAAGACGGGACAAAAGTACCGTTTGACGCAGAAAAAATAAAAAAAGCAATTACAGCCGCTGCTGCAGCGACTGATCTTTCAGAGGAAAGAAAAAATGAAGTAGCAGAACAGGTATCGGATACGGTAGTTCAAACATTAGAAAGTAAGAACGAAGCAACGACAGGCGAAATTAAAACAAATGTTCTTGCTGAATTGGATAAAGTAGAACCTTCCGTATCTGCGGCTTGGAGAAAATACGACCAGGAAAATAAATAATTGTTTGTTTTAATGGAAAAAAGCGCCCTACACCTCGAAGTGTAGGGCGCTTTTGAAATTTAGTGATGGAATGTCTTTCAACTTAACTAATCGGCAGTTCTATAAAAAAGGTGCTTCCTTTACCGGGACCTTCAGATTCTACCCAGATTTTGCCGTTGTGGGCTTCAATAATTTTGCTTGATATATAAAGGCCTATTCCTCTTCCGGTCGTAAAAAGCTTTTTAGCCTCTTCTCCTCTTTCAAAAATTCCGCTAAACAAAGTTTTCATATCTTCTTTTGATATTCCTATTCCTGTATCCTGACTTAATATTCGCAATTTTTTATCTGAAATTTGAAATTTTATAGTTATTCCTCCTTGGGCGGTATATTTTATACCGTTATCAAAAATATTAAATAGCGCTACTTTAAGTTTTTCCGGGTCAGCTTTAATGGGGGGTAATTTTTCCGCAGGCTTATCTAACTTAAGATAAATATTCTTAGTCTGGGCCGTGGGTTGGAGTTCTTCTACTACCTCTTCCAGAATAGACTTTATTTCAATATTTGGCTGTAAAGATACTACCTTTTTGTCCAATTGAAATTGGGAGATATCCAATAATTCATTGACTGTTTTAATTAATCTATTGGCAGATGTTTGAATTTTTGAAATTACTTCTTTGGTTTTAAGCTGAACTTTACCGTAGGCCCCTGTTAAAATAAGTTCCGCATATCCTTTCATTGATGTTAAAGGGGTTCTCAAATGATGTTGGCATGCCATAATAAACTGATTTTTTGATTCATCTAACTTTTCCAATTTTCCATAAGCTTCTTTTAGTTCTTTGGTTCTTTGTTCGACTTGATTCTCAAGTCCTTTAGCTAGTTCTTCTAAGGCTTCTTTAGCTTTTCTTTGGGCAAAATAAGCTTCGATAATTTTCTCCGTACTCTTGTTAAAAAAACGGCCATAAACAATAACTAAAATAAAAACAGAAATAATTACTAATTTTGAAATCTTTCCTTCGATTAGAAAAGAAAGAACGAAAATAGAAAAAGTTAAAATCAAGCTGGTTATTAGATACTGATAAAACAAGCAATCACGGAATTTCAATTCACAATATCGACAACGCGGAGCTGGGAAATAATTAAGATTTCTGGTTAACCAGCAATTTTCGTTAATATATTCGGGTTTTCCTATTTCCGAATGAATCAAGGTTCTCGCCGAAGGCGAGGTTCTTATTTTTTCTTTTTGAAATTTTTCAACTTTTTCCACTTTTTAATTCAAAATTAGAGGTTCTTAATTCAAGATTATATGATTTTACATTAGCGAATCAAGGTTCTCGCCGAAGGCGAGGTTCTTATCTCTTAAAAATCTTTTTAAAAACAGCGTACATTATAGAGGCTACGCAAACACCAGTGAAGCTAGCCAAAAGCATTAAAAAAGATACTATTAAAACTAAAATCCAGGCAAAATCAACAAATTTTCCAAAATAGGAAAATAAAAAACCAACGAAAAGAAAGGTTCCCGACACACTACAGGTAAAAGCCAATTCCCCCAATTCTCTTTTGATTGGTTCCGACTTATCCCCTAATAGTTTCCTTAAGATAAAAAAATGAAGATGATAAAGAAGATTATATTTTACTGAAAAAACCTCCAAGATCATTAATGTACCAAGTATCAAGACCAACCAAGGATTTCGAAGAAAAAAAGCAAGCAAGGCCAAAAGCCCATAAATGATTCTGGAAAATTTTAAAGAGCGATCATAGATTAAACATTGTTGCATAAAAGTATTAAAATTATTTTTTAAAATATTCTTTTATTTATTTTTACTTATTTACGACTTTTTTACAAACACAAAGAGGCAGTTACCATTGGCCTGAACATATCTTTTTTACAGCCAAGCATGCTTTTCTCACATCTTCAAGATCGTTATATATGTAAAAACTTAATCTGCAACTTGCAGGAGGATTTAATTCAAAATAATGATGAGCTAAAGTTGCGCAATGGCAACCAGCACGCGATTCTACGCCTAATTTAGTTAGTCCTTCAGCAATTTCAAAAGGATTTTTATCTCTATCTGTGAATGCAATTAAAGAAGTTCTGTCTTCGGGATTTTTTGGACCATAGATTTTTATTGATGGTATCTCGCCTAATATTTCTAGCGCTTCTCCTATTAAAATTTTCTGATGAAACTCTACGTTTTTCATGGCTTCCTCTATATCCTTTCTTTCCAATTTTTTATCAGTCATAAAATACTTATATTTAACAGGATTTAGGGAAAAATCTATCAATAACCTTATAGCCTGAGCAGAAAGAATTGTTCCTAAAATATTGGGGGTTCCTGCTGTAAATTTCCAGGGAAGAACGTTATATTCTACTTTTTCCGGGCTAACCTTTCCTTCCGCGATCATGTCTCCTCCATAAAGAAATGGCCTCATTCTTTCAAGTAATTCCTGCCTTGCGTATAAAGCTCCGACGCCAAAAGGAGCAAGCATTTTGTGAAATGACCAGACAAGAAAATCCGCATCTAAGTCTTTGACATCAGTAAATATATTCGGCACAACCTGCGCGCCATCAATTAATAGATAAGATTTTTTTTCGCCATCCGGTTGTATATAACCACTTGAATCAGCGATTTCTCTAATTTTTTTTATTGGATTTTTTGTTCCCAAGAAGTTTGAGGCACCCGAGCAACATATAAGTTTAGTCCTTTGGTCTACTAAAGATTTTAGATGAGTTAAATCAAGTTCGCCCGTTTCTTTGTTAAACTTTACTAGCCTGTATTCCACATTGACTCCAAACTTTGATAATATTTCTTTGCATAGCCCATACCAGGGCACATAGTTTGAATTGTGCTCCATAAACGTTGAAATTACGTTGTCTCCGTCCTTAAATTCGGTCATCAAAGAATACATTACTGAATTAATCGCCTCGGTGGCATTTCTATATAAAACGATGTTTTTTCTTGATGGAGCATTGATAAACTGCGCGATAGTATCATAAGAAGATTCAAACCTTTCAGTAGTCAATAAAGAGGCAGCAGACTGCCCCCTATGAACATTGTCGTATTGTACAATAAGTTTTTCAAATAAGTTCAATAATTGAACTGGAACCTGCGTGCTCGCTGCATTATTTGAAATAGTTCTTCCGGCTTTTATTGCGGGAAAAAATTTTCTTATTTTTTTTGTATTAATCATAATTTTTAAATCCAACAAATCGTTGCACACAATTTTCCAAACGCAGCAAAATTTAACCGCCAGTATCCAGTATGTAACAATCCTAGCCCAATTTCTCTTTAACTAACTTAACCAATTCCGAAGGAGGACAATTTGTTTTAATAATATATTTTTCTATGCTAAGGTTCTCGCACTTTTTTTTCAGTTCGGGATTAATGTAGTTAGTAAAAACAAAAACGGGCACCTCTTTTGTCTTCGCGCTTTGTCTGATCTTTTCTAGAACCTGGGTACCGTCGATATCCGGCAAAATAATGTCTAATAAAATCAGACTGGGCGTTTTCGCGTCTCCCGCTTCTATTTTTTCAATACACTTTACCATATCTTGACCAAGAGTGAAAGCTTCAACCTTAAAACCGGCGTTTTCTAGGGCGGTTTTATAAACTTCAATTATAAGCGTATCATCTTCGACTAAAAATATAAGAACCCCTCGCTTCGCTCGAGAACCTTGATTCGCTGATGTACGATTATATAATCTTGAATTTGTTTTTGGCATGTTTTTTTTTGGATATATTATTTTATGTGTTGTTGTTATTATTATTATATTACAATTGTCCAAAATTTTAAAGAAGGGAAGAGGGAATAACTCACAATTCCAAAAATATGGTACAATTAGTGACAAAGTCACAATAATTACAAGTTTGCGCCTTTATAAAAATAGTATTAAAATATATTAAGATACAAAATAAAAACCTCGCCCTTGGCGAGAACCTTGATTCGCTAATGTATTGCAGCTCACGCTGCATAATTGTGCGTTCGGTTGAAATACAAAAATTTATTTTTGCATTTCTTCCTTGCTTACAATTATAATTATATAATCTTGAATTATGAAAGTTGATCTAAAACAGTTAAAATCGTCGATAATAGAAATGGGACTGCTTAATAAAAAGCAATGTGAAGACGCTTCTAAAAGAGCGGAAAAAAACCATCAAAGCTTTGAAGACCTGCTTATTATTGAAGGCCTGATTTCGCAAAATAAACTTTCAAATTTAAAAGCGTTTATTTTGGGGGTGCCGTTTGTGAATCTAGAAGGGGTGATTATCCTTCCAGAAATTTTAAAAATTATTCCGGAACCGATAGCCAGGACTCACAATATTATTGCTTTTAGAAAAGACAGCAACAACTTAGAGGTGGCGATGATTAATCCGGAAGATCTGGCGACAGTCGATTTTATTGGGAAAAAAGCAAACTTAAGAATATTGCCCCGTCTTACCACGCCCGATAGCATCAAAAACGCCCTAGGGCAATATCAAAAAACTCTTGAAAAAGAATTCGGCAATATTATTAAAAAAGAAACCGACGATATGTTGATCAAGACAGATGGAAAAAAAGGAGGGGATGAGGAATTGAAGAAGGTGGCCGAAGAGTTGCCGATAATCAAGATAGTGGATACCTTGCTCAAACACGCCATATTGCAAGGGGCTTCGGATATTCATATTGAGCCGTCTGAAAAAGAAATGATAGTTCGTTACAGGATTGATGGTATTTTGCGGGACGTTATGGTTTTGCCGGTACTTATTAATTCCGGAATCGTAGCGAGAATTAAAGTATTATCTAATTTAAAACTGGATGAACACCGCCTTCCGCAAGACGGAAGGTTTAAATTCGAAAGCGGGGAAGATAATTATTCTGTTCGTGTTTCTATTTTGCCAATTTTTGATGGTGAGAAAATTGTAATGCGTCTTTTGTCAGAAAACACACAAGCAATTTCCCTAGAACAACTGGGCTTAAGCGGTGCGGCTTTGGATATGGTTGAGGGAAAATTAAGAAAGCCGGTCGGAATGACTTTGGTTACGGGTCCAACCGGATCGGGCAAGACAACCACTCTTTATTCGGTGCTTGAAATTTTGAATACTTCCCAAGTGAATATTTCCACTATTGAAGACCCTGTTGAATACAGAATACCTAGAATCAATCAAACGCAAGTCAATTCTAAAATAGGTCTTACTTTTGCCTCAGGTCTTAGATCATTGGTCAGACAAGACCCGAATGTTATCATGGTCGGAGAAATACGCGACAACGAAACCGCTTCATTGGCGATTAATGCCAGTTTAACAGGCCACTTGGTTTTATCCACTCTTCACACAATTAGTGCCGCAGGAGCCATTCCCCGTTTAATTGATATGGAGGTTGAGCCTTTTTTGCTTTCTTCAACCCTAAACATTATTATCGCTCAAAGATTGGTAAGAAAACTTTCTTCTAAAAAAGAAAAATACACATTAAAAAACGAGGATTTAAAAAATCTATCCAAATATTGCGATTTAGACAGGGTCTCGCGGGTTTTAAAAGAAGAAAAAGTAATAAAAACCAAAGACACCATAAAAGATGTTGTTTTTTATCATCCTCAACCCTCGCCAGAATCGCCTGATGGGTATAGCGGAAGAATTGGTATTTATGAGGTTTTAAATGTTACAGAAACAATAAAAGAGATGATCGTTAAACGCAACACCTCGGACGAAATCCAAGCTCAAGCGCAAAAGGAGGGAATGAAAACGATGATTGAGGACGGGTTTGTTAAGGCTGCTCGAGGAATCACCACTATTGAAGAAGTGTTAAGAGTTATTATGGATTAATAAAGAATATAAGAACATCGCCTTCGGCGAGAACCTTGATTCGCTAAGGTGTAATTATATAATCTTAAATTATATTATGCCGCGCTATTCCTATATCGCAAAAGATTTTAAAGGGAAAATAAAATCAGGGATTTTAGAAGCTGAAAATGAATCGGCTCTTACCCAAATCCTCAAAGATAAAGGATATTTTTTGATTAAAACGGACACTGGGACAATTCCTAAAAAAAGATTTGAGATTCATTTGCCGTTTTTTAATCATATTTCTTTGGTTGAAAAATTAATGTTTACCAACAATCTTCAACTTATGGTTAGCGCTGGAGTGTCTTTGCCTCGCGCCATCCGTATTTTATCGGAACATACTGAAAACAAAAAATTTAAGAAGATTCTTTGGGAAATTTCAGAAAAAATCACTAAAGGGAATAATCTTTCCGAATCTTTGCTGGACTACCCCAATGTCTTTCCTGAGATATTTTTCCGTATGATAGAAGTAGGTGAGGAATCGGGAACATTGGAAAAGGTTTTAGATATTTTGGCGAAACAAATGGAAAAAGATCACGAATTAAAATCTAGAGTAAGGGGCGCCATGATTTATCCTGCCGTAGTGTTTTCTTTTATGTTTGTTATTGGTATTGTGATGATGATTATGGTTGTGCCAAAATTTTCAGAAATGTTTAACAGCCTTGGAATTACACTTCCTCTTACTACGCAAATACTCATCTTTGTCGGAAATTTATTAGCAAATTATTGGTACACGCTTCCAATAATTTTTTGTCTTTTATTCCTATTTTTACGTTTTGCTCTAAAAACGAACTCGGGCAAATTATTTTGGGACAAGTGGTCGCTGAAGATCCCCATCATAGGAGGGATTATTAAAAAAACCAACACCACTCAAACAGTAAGAACCCTTGGTTCGCTTATCGCTTCAGGGATGCCCATTGTTAGATCTTTAGAAATTGTTTCAAAAACCTTGGGAAATATTTATTATAAAAAAGCTATTGCTGAAACCGGGGAAAAGGTGAAAAAGGGTTCCAGTTTGGCTGCGGCCCTTCAACAATACAAAAATCTTTACCCTCAACTGGTTATTCAAATAACTGAAATTGGAGAAGAAACAGGTAAAACATCAGTTGTTTTGGGAAAAATCGCTGAATTCTTTGAAAAAGATATTGACAACATTACTAAAAATTTCTCTTCTATTATAGAACCGTTTTTAATTATCTTTATTGGTCTTGCCGTCGGATTTTTCGCTTTATCTATAATCCAACCTCTTTATAGTATGTTGGGTGCAGTATGAAAAACACCAACGCTTTTTCTTTAATAGAACTTTTAGTTACTCTAGCGGTTATTTGTATTATAATCGGCATCGCTATTCCTACTTATATAACTCTCAGGCCTGATATTCAGTTAAACGAATCGGCTAGGGATTTTATAACCGACCTTCGTTACGCCCAACAAATGACAATAACAGAACAAATTGAATATTGCGCCAAGCTTTTTTTATTAGAAAGAAAATATCAGATACTTCAGTGCGACCAGAGTATTGTTGTCTTAGAGAAAAAGTTCCCAAACGAAATCATAGACGTCAGTGTTACTGGCTTCAGCAACAACGAAATAAGGTTTAACCCTTACGGAGCGGTAAAGGAAAGTGGAAGTATATTTTTAAAAAACACCAAAGATAATATAAAAACCATTGAAGTCAAACCCTCTGGCTTTATAAAGATGGGGGATTGACAAAAATGAAAAATTCCGGAAATGAAAAATAAAAAATCTTATCTTCACAACGGGTTTACCCTTCACCTTTTATTTTTTATATGAACCTTAGAAAAAGTAAAATTAATAAACAATCAAAATATCGCTTTTTTCATAACGCCATTAAAAAAGGTGAAGGGTTTACATTAATTGAATTGCTCGCAACAATTTTTGTTTTGACAGTTGGAATTTTAGCGATTCTGATTATGTTTCCCTTGGGAACAAAAATAATTAATTCTTCAAAAATGGCGGCAACGGGAATTCAATTAGGACAAGAAAAGATTGAGGAAATTATCTCTTTGTCTTACGAAGCGATTTCTGTGGAAGAAAATATTGAAGCCGAACTGCCTTCGCCATTCATTTATTATAGGCGTGAAACGCGAATAACTTATGTTGACCCATCATTAAATCTTCAGGAAATCAGCACTGATAAAGGGGTAAAAAAAGTGGAGGTTACGGTCTCTTGGCAGTCGTCTTTAGTAACAAGCAGAAAAAGCGTTGAATTAACGACCATCATCAGTAAAAAATAGAAATAACAAGCCATTTATATAATTACTTCATTCGGTCGTCCGCCCTAGGCGGGTTTCCTCATTCGTAATTATGAAAAAACTGCTTTTTGGGGAAAAATTAAATAAGGAATTTACCCCGGTTGAATGCCAGCGGGCAATTCCGCCAAAGCGGAATTATTCAACTGGGTTTACGCTCACAGAAATCATTATTGTCACCGCAATTTTTACGATAATTGCTGGAGTTATTTTTTCAGCTATTATTTACAGCCAAAAATCCTATGCGCTCGGAGGGAACGTCGCCCAAAGCATCCAAAACGGCAGGGTAATTATAGAAAGAATATCAAGGGAAATCCGTCAGGCAAAAAAAATTATTACCCCTTTGCCGGAGGAAAGAATTAACCCTTCCGGTGAAATTAATTTCCAGGACGGCCACCTGTTAGAGATTTTGGAAGAAGACCAGGCACAAGGAGGAAGTAATAATACAATTACCCTGTCTTTAAACGCCCAGAATAGCAATGATTATTACAAAGATTTTTTTATTAAAATAATAAGCGGCTCTGGAAGCGAACAAATAAGAAAGATTACAAATTATGACGGGATTTCAAAAACAGCGCAGGTAGACCAAAATTGGACAATTACTCCGGATGTTACCTCGTTTTATAAAATAGACAGTTCTTTTTATTACATCCATTACTATCGCGACGCAAATAATAATATTTTAAGGAAGGTGACTACCTGCTGTTTTTCAGAGGACTTTTTAACATGCGTTTCCCCCGAAACCTACGTTTCTTGTATTGCAACTCCGCCGGAGAACCAGACCCTTTTGGAAATAGCTTTGGAATCTCCCAGAATAATTGGCGAATACGTCAGTAATTTGGAATTTTACGGCGCAAGAGTCATTAATATCTTTATGGAACTGAATATAAAAAACCAAACTATGCAATTAGAAACCAAAATATTCGGCAGAAATTTATGATAAGAAACCAGCGGAAAAAAGGAACTATTCTAATTTCCGAGCGAAGCGAGAAAACAAGATTCTGCCAAATAGAGAGAGGCACGGCTCTTATTATCGCTTTTTTGGCAATGAGTATACTTTTTATCTTGGGCTCGTATTTGCTGGTTTTTACTTTAACTGATTTTAAAATATCAAAAAGCCAGAAATCGGGAATTAAAACATATTACTTGGCAGAAGCCGGAATAAATGAGGCGATTTGGAAACTAAAAAATGATGACACCACATCCGACGGCGACAGCGCCTGGAAGCTCGACTTTATTGATTTAAATAAAAACCCTTATCCTGATGGAAGTTACTGGCAAGCATCTTTTTCCCGCGACTTCGGCGGCGGTTCTTATGCGATTACCATTAAAAATATTAGTCGGGGCAAAGGCGAAATAATTTCTACTGCCATCCTGTCTCTTCCTGAAAGTAAAACCAGCCGCAGAGTTGTAAAAACTACTGTTTTTAAGGCGCTTGCGAGCCCGGTAAAAGACAGCGCTGTTTTTACCGGCGGTCCCAGCGAGAATATTAACATTAACTTCAGCAATGTAAAAGTGGATAAGGGTAATCTTTTTTCAAATAATAATTTAAATATTTTTTTCAGCACAATAGGGGTTTACGATGACCCTAAGACAGAGGATATTTTGGAGGGACAAATTTGGGCGGCTAATAATTATATTAATATTTCCAGCTCAATAACCGCCCAGGCAATATGCGCAAAAAACTCTTGTACTCTAAAGTGTCCCGATTATACTCTCGGTGAAACAAAATGCCCGCCAGCCTCTGTTTCTGTTCCTGTGGTTGATTTTGATTCTGCAAGCCCTCATTCTTTTAAAAGCAGGGCTCAGGCGGCTGAAAATTCCGGGCAATGCCAGGCGCTTTGCAACGGAATCCCGTGTTCTAACCAGTGTGTTTATTCGACAAACGAATTTGAAGATATTTTGTGGCAAGCAGGACAGGGAGGAACCTTAACATTGAATAACGTTATTACTTATGTTACGGGTTTTGTTGATATAAAAGGAGGCCGTTATGTTATAGTTAATGGTTCTTTGGTAGTTGATGATAACGTTTATATCGGGGAAAGATATTCTTGGACGCGGCAGGGGAAAAAGGATAGCGGATTTTCCCAAATAACCGTAAATAGTCCTGGAGAAAACCTGCCCTCTGGAATTTTGACTAAAAGAAAAATAAATTTCGGATTGTATTGCGCCTTTCAGGAAATAAATATTACGGGCGTAATTTATGCTAATGACGAAATAAGAATAATCAGTGTTCCAACACCTTTTAACGTCGTAGGCGGAATAATCGGCAGAAAACTGTCCCTAACAAGTGTGTGGCAGTGGTTAAACATTGTTTTAAATAATGATATAATTATATATGGTCTGGGCTATAAGATAGATGATGCTCCCGTCAGCCCGGACTCAACATTCTCTCCGGTAATCACAATAGATCATTGGGAGGAAAGTTACTAATTGCGGTTTCTTAAATTTATGTTTAATTCTTTAAATATAAATCCAACGGCATTTGGCCTGGATGTCTCTAATTCATCTATAAAAATTATCCAACTTAAAAAAAGCGGGAAGCTTTTTAAATTAGTTTCCTGGGGGGAAACGCAAATAGAGCCAGGTGTGATTGAAAATGGAGAAATAAAAAACGAAGATAAATTTCTTGGACTTTTGAAGCAGGCAATAAGAAATGTCAAAGGGAAAAAAATAAAAACAAAGAACGCCGTTGTCTCCTTATTGGAGAAAAAAACATTCTTAGGGATAATCCAACTGCCAATGATGACAAAAGAAGAACTGCGGTCCGCTATTACATTCCAAGCAGAGAACTATATTCCTTTACCTATAAATGAAGTATATTTTGATTTTCAAGTTATCCCGCTTGATTCAAAAATTAAAGATCGCTGTGACGTTCTATTAATTGCTTTCCCTAAAAAAATCATAGATCAGTATCTGACAATTTTTAAAAAAGCCGGTATTTTACCCATAGCGCTTGAAACTGAATCTCAAGCGATAACCCGCGTTTTATCAAAAAACAATGCAGAGGGTTCTTCCTTTTTTGTGATTAATTTTGGTAAAAGCAACACGATTTTTGCGGCATTTTCAGATCACTCGCTACACTTCAGTTCATCAATACCAATCTCTTCGCAAGACCTAACAAAAGCCATCTCTCAGTCGCTTAAAGTTAAACTAGAAGAAGCGGAAAAATTAAAATTAAAATACGGCTTAAGGGCTTCTCAAGGTTCTAAAAAAGAGGGAGAAGAAGTTTCCAAAGCGATAGAGCCGATTTTTAACGATTTATGTAAGCAAGTAAAAAAATACATCAGTTATTATCGAACTTACGGTTATCCTGAATATTCGAATGCTGACGAAAATAATACAAAAAGCAAAAAAATAGAAAAAATTATTCTTTGCGGAGAAGGAGCAAACCTAAGGGGACTACACGATTTCTTCTCCTCGAGATTGGAAATACCGATAAAATTAGCGAATCCATGGTTAAATATTTTTAAAAAAGAAAGCGTTAGCCTGCCGTTAAAGGAGCCGCTGGGGTATGTTGTTGCTTTAGGGTTAGCCCTGAGAATAACGGAAAAAAATTATGATTAATCTTTTACCACCGAAAGCAAAAGAGGAAATTTTACTGGAAAGAAAAAAAAGAGTGGTTTTGTCAAATTGGATTTTAGTCCTGTTGTTTTTTGTATTTTTGCTTTCCGCGATGTTTTTAATAAAATTTTATTTGCAAATACAAACAACTTATTTAAAAGCGCAATTAGTAACCAACAAGCAAATTTTAGAGAGAAATATGAATGAAGAAATTCTCAATAAGATTAATCTATTTGATTCCTCTTTTGAAGAATTAAACGCTTTTTATAGACAAAGAATATATATTTCTGAGGTTTTAGCAAAAATTTCCCGACTACTTCCTAATACGGTGTATCTGACAAATTTTTTTGTTTCTCCAAATTTGGTGCTTGAGAATAATGATGATGAATTAAACCAACTGGTTGGTTTTAATATCTATGTTGCCGGATTCTCGCCAACAAGGGAAGAAGTGCTTCAACTTAAGGCGAATATGGAGAAGGAGGAGGATTTTAAAGAGGTTTTCTTCCCCCTGACGAATTGGGTAAAAACAACGAACATTGACTTTTCTTTAAGTTTTAAAGTTATAAAGCCATGAATTTAAGAAAAAAGATATTTCTAATTTTTATAATCTTCGGAACGATAAGTATCGCTATTTTGGTTTTTATATTTTGGTATCTTTTCCCCGCCATAAAAGAAGCATCTAAAGAACTAACCTTGACAGAACTAAGTTTACTATCAACTAACAACGAACAATCAGAACAAATCAAGAATACCTATGAAAAAATGAAGCAAGACTATCAAAAAATTGGGGATCTTTTTTCAAATCCCACCACCCCTTTAAACTTAATCAGTTTTTGGGAGAAAATTACGGGAGAAGAAAAACTTATTATGAAAATTTCTCCAATTACTATTAAAGAATACAAATATGACCTCTGGAAATTTTTAGGTTTTGAGATAACCCTTTCGGGGTATTTTGTTAACATTCAAAGATTTATAGAGAAAATAGAGAACAGCAAATATTTCTTTGAGATTAATAGTCTGGTTATTAAAAAGGATTCAACGGATCAAAAATTAGATGAAGTAACGGCTATTATACTATTAAAAACGTACACTAATCAAAATGAAGGACAAAACTAAAAATATTTTAAGCCATCTTGGTAAAATCCCTGTTTTTCTGGCAGGACATTTTCTTTTTTCTTTTTTTCTGGTCATTTTTTTCGTTATTTTTTTAGCGAATCTCTTATTTTATAAATATTATATTCTAAATCAAGAAATAACACCGAAAGCCGAGCAAGGACAAGTTGTCATTAATGAGAAAAGCCATAATGACCTTCTGAAGATATGGGAAGAACAGGATGAAAAATTCCAAAATTCCGATTCGAAAAATTATTCAGATCTTTTTAAAGTAAGATAATTGTTGGCCGTGGCGGGGCAGAAATACAGATGGAAAAAAATATGACAGTAAACGAAAAAGAATTATTAGAAAACCCAGAAGTTTTAGCATCAATTTCTTCTATCGGAAATTGCGGCATCTGCCAAAAACCAATAACCAATGAGCATCCCGACGAAGTAAGAATGGTCGACGGCAAGCCCGTTCATGAAGATTGCTATTTTAACTTTGAGATTGCCTGGATGTGATTGTTTTTTTCTTTTTCGCCTCGTGAATCGGGGCGATTTTTATTATGGTAGTTTTTTTATTTATGTGATAGGATAGAGAATAAAAATGCAAAATAATAATTTGAGGAAAAAAAATATCTTTTTGAGCGCGCAAAATGCTTGGAAAGGTTTTTGGACAGCTCTTATCCAAGAACCGGCTTTTAAATATATGGTGTTTTCGGCCCTGCTGGTTGTTGGAGCAATGCTTTATTTCCCGACAAGCAGAACAGAAAAAGCAGTGCTTTTGGCAATGATTTTTTCCGTACTTGGATTAGAAATGATTAATTCTATTATGGAGCGCTTTCTAGACTTTTTGCAGCCAAATCACGATCCGCGAGTTAAAATAATCAAAGATTTGCTTTCAGGTTTTGTTTTTTTGATTGTTATAGGTTCGGCAATTATCGGTCTTCTTATTTTTTGGCCGCACCTTAAAACGCTTGTCAGTTTTTCTTCGTATTAAAAAGGTTCTCGCCTTTATTTTTATATGAATAAAATAATTTTAATTATAATTTTAATAATAATTGTGGTTTTGGTGGTTTATTTTCTTTTTCCCAAACCGAAAACAGCAAGTACGCCAAACCAATTTAACATTCAGGGTATGAAAGTAGAAATTTTAAAAGAGGGGAGTGGAGTAGAGGCTAAAGTCGGTGATACGGTTTCTGTTCACTATGTGGGAACCTTAGAGAACGGCACGAAATTTGATTCAAGTATTAGTAGAGGCCAACCATTCTCTTTTACTTTAGGACAAAACAGGGTAATACAGGGCTGGGAAAAAGGAGTTTTGGAAATGAAAGTAGGGGAGAAGCGAAAATTAACAATACCTCCGGAATTGGCTTATGGAAACCAGGGGGCTGGTGACGTAATTCCTCCAAACGCGACCTTAATATTCGAAGTGGAGTTATTGGGAATCAATCAGTAGTTGACAAAATTACTTTGTTGCGCAAATATTAAGTAATTTTAAAATACTAATTAATAACAGTTAACCTTAAAATAAAACAAGCTAACCATAAAATATGAATAAATTATCTTTTTCATCCGCAGTTTTAGCAGTTAGTGGTTTTTTTATCAGTGCTACGCAGGCATTGGCAGCAATTTCCGGAGAAGAGTTAACAGCGAATCTTGCCTTAGCTGATTTTTTGGCAATTGGCTCAAGATGGTTTAATTACCTCTTGGCAGCGTTTATTGTCTTTATCGTTATTTATGGTATTTATTATTTTATAAAGAGAAAAAAGAAGTAGGTCTAAAATACGGATAAAAACAATGTACAAAAAAGCGGTGTATATTGCGCCGTTTTTTTTTATTTAACTGGGTAAATTTGTTTATCACTCTTGACTTCTGCAATAATTTGCAATAGAATATAGCAAACTATGAATAAAAAAAATAACAAAAATTATTTTAATAAAGAATGGCTTTTAATGCAATACTGTGAAAAACATTTGTCTGTTTCAAAAATTGCTGATGAGTGCGAAGTTGGGTTCACAACAATTTCAAGATGGCTAGAAAGATTCGAAATTAGAGAAAAAAGACCATATAATGCTGATAGAAAAGGGGTAAAAGCTCCATTTTGGAGAGGAGGAAGATATAAAGATAATCATTCTGGCTATGTTTGGGTTTATAATCCTGAACATCCTTTATGCAATAAAAGGGGATATGTTCTAGAACATAGATTAGCGATGGAAAAATTTATAGGTAGACATTTGAGAGGTAACGAAATTATACATCATAAAAACAAGAAAAAAGATGATAACAGAATCAACAATTTAGAAATTATTTTTATTGGCGAACCCAACTGCGGTAAAATCATTTGCCCGTTTTGTAATAAAGAGTTTAAAATGGGATAATTAATAATTTATACAAATAAGCTATAAATAAAATGGACGAAGAAAAAAATATAAATAGCGCAGATATAAAAAAACTGAAAAAAGAACTAGAAGATTGCAAAGCAAAATGCGAGGAATATTTAGATGGCTGGAAAAGAGAAAGAGCTGACTTCCTCAATTACAAAAAAGAGGAAATGGAGAGAATCGTAGAATTAATAAAATATGCCAATGAGGAATTAATTTTAAAGATGCTGCCGATTTTGGATAATTTCTTGATAGCAGAGAAAAATATTCCAGAAGATATAAAAAAAGACAAAAACGTGGCAGGCCTCCTGCAAATTCACCAGCAATTAAGAGATTTTTTGAAATTACAGGGCATTGAAGAAATTAAGGCAGTAGGGGAGAAGTTTGACCCAAATTTCCACGAAGCAGTCGGCGAAACAAAGGTTACAGAAAACGGGGATCCGACCCCCGGAGAATCTAAGGAGCCAGGCATTATTATAGAAGAGACCCAAAAGGGTTATATCTTGCAGGGAAAAGTAATAAGACCATCAAAAGTTAAAATTAATAAATAATCTAAAGAGTAAAATTATGAGCAAAATTATAGGTATTGATCTAGGTACAACTTTTTCGGCAGTAGCTGTAATGGAACAAGGCCAGCCGAGAATCGTAGAAAACAAAGAGGGGGCAAGAACTACACCCTCTATGATTGCTTTAACAAAAACTGGCGAAAGATTGGCCGGGGTTTTGGCAAGGCGCCAGCAAATTACCAATCCAAGAAATACAGTTTATTCCATTAAAAGGTTAATTGGCAGAAGGTTTTCTGATGCTGAAGTGCAAAAAGACAAAAAGCTCCTGCCTTATGAAATGAAAGAAGCCGGCGACGGCGGGGTTGAAATAAAGATTGGCGAGAAATGGCACAAACCAGCTGAAATATCAGCAATGATTTTGCAGAAGCTGAAACAAGACGCCGAAGAGAAATTAGGCGAGAAAATCACTGATGCCGTAATCACTTGCCCTGCCTATTTTGATGATTCTCAAAGAAAAGCAACCAAGGTAGCAGGGGAAATAGCCGGGTTTAATGTAAAGATGGTTTTGAATGAACCGACCGCAGCTGCTTTGGCTTATGGCTTGAATAAGAAAAAAGGCGAACAGGTTTTGGTTTATGATTTTGGCGGAGGAACCTTTGATGTTTCTATTTTAGACATCAGAAAAGATCCTGATACCGTTGAAGTTATTGGTGTTGGCGGAGATACCCATTTGGGTGGTGATGATTTTGACCAAAGAGTAATGAGTTGGATTATTGATAACTTTAAAAAAGACCAGGGTATTGATTTGTCAAAAGATATGTTGGCTTTGCAAAGAATTAAAGAAGCAGCTGAAAAGGCAAAAATTGAACTATCCACCGCAATGGAAACAGAAATTAATCTGCCCTTTATTACTTCAGACGCTTCGGGGCCAAAACACTTGTATTTTAAAATGACAAGGGCTCAATTAGAGAACTTAGTTAAAGATTATCTTGATAAATCAATCGAGTTAGTTGATCAAGCCCTAAAAGACGCTAAATTAAAAGCAAAAGATATTGAAGAAATTGTTCTAGTTGGCGGGCAAACAAGAATGCCAGCAATGCAAGAAGCAGTTAAAAAGTACTTTGATAAAGAACCAAACAGGTCGATTAATCCTGACGAAGTGGTAGCGATTGGCGCTGCTATCCAAGGTGGAATTATGAGCGGTGAGGCAAAAGAAGTTCTTTTGCTTGATGCCACGCCTTTATCTTTAGGGATTGAAACTTTAGGTTCAGTAAGCACTGTTTTAATTCCGAAAAACACCATTTATCCTGTTTCCAAATCCCAGATTTTCTCAACCGCAGCTGATAGCCAAACATCAGTAGAAGTGCATGTTTTACAAGGAGAAAGGCCAATAGCTCAAGACAATAAAACTTTAGGCAGATTTATACTGGACGGCATTCCTCCTGCCCCTCGAGGCATACCCCAAGTAGAAGTTTCTTTTGATATTGACTCAAACGGCATTTTAAATGTTTCTGCTAAAGATAAAGCAAGTGGCAAATCGCAGTCAATTAGAATTGAGGGTTCGATTGGAATATCCAAAGAAGAAATTGAGAAAATGAAAAAAGAGGCGGAAATACACGCCGAGGAAGATAAAAAGAAAAAAGAAGTTATTGAAGTAAAAAACTTGGCAGAAAACCTGATTTATACCTGCGAAAAAACCATAAAAGAAGCGGGTGATAAGGCTAGTGCTGATCAGAAAAAAGAAGTAGAAGAGAAGATAGAAGCATTGAAAAAGGTCAAAGATAGTGATAACATAGATGAAATTAAATCAAAAACACAGGAATTATCCCAGGTTATTCAAAAACTGGGAGCTGATCTTTACAAGTCCCAGCCAGAGCAGCCAGAGAAAAAAGAAAAAAAGAATGATTCAGATGCAGAAGAAGGGGAGTATAAAGAAAAGAAATAAAAAACAGCAGGTTATTTATAACCCAATAAAATGGCTAAAAATTATTACGAAGTTTTAGGAATAACAAAAGGCGCTTCTCAAGAAGAGATTAAAAAGGCGTTTCACCGACTTGCCCACAAGCATCATCCCAATAAAGGCGGAGAAGAAAAGAAGTTTAAAGAAATAAACGAGGCCTACCAGATTCTTTCCGATAAGGAAAAACGGGCTCAGTATGATCAGTTTGGCCAAGTTTTTGAAGGAGGAATGCCTGGCGGAGGAGCGGGTTTTGATCCGGGCTGGTTTTGGGGAAATAACAAGCCGGAAGGATTTAATGTTGAATTTGATTTGGGTGATTTGGGAGATATTTTCGGAGATTTATTCGGCTTTTCTTCCAAAAAAAGAGCAAAAGATATAAGGAAGGGAAGCGATATTAAGATTGAGATAGAAATTAATTTAGAGGAAACCTTAAAAGAAACGAAAAAAGTAATATCCTTAAAAAAGATGAGCGTTTGCAGCCGTTGCGAAGGCAGGGGAGCTGAACCGGGAACAAAAATTGACGAATGTTTTTCTTGCAGAGGTATGGGACAGGTTCAGCAGATTAGAAGAACGGTTTTAGGTTCGTTTACTCACTTAACGCTTTGTCCTGAATGTGGAGGAGAAGGTCAAAAACCAGAAAAACCCTGTAATGTTTGCAAGGGAGAAGGGAGAATAAAAGATGAAGAAGATATTGCAATTTTTATCCCGGCTGGGGTAGACACAAACCAAATAATAAAGGTTTCTGGCAAGGGGAATACCGGCAGAAGAGGAGGAAAAACAGGAGATTTATATATTAGAGTTTTTGTAAAGCCGCACCCTGTTTTTGAAAGAAGAGGAGATGACCTATATCTCACAAAAGAGATATCCTTGACGCAGGCAGCTCTTGGTGATGAAATTGAAATGCCGATATTGGATGGTTCGGCAAGCTCACCACAAGGCAAAACCAAGATTTTACTGACTGTATCGGCTGGTACAGAATCAGGAAAAATATTAAAGATTTCCGATAAAGGAATCCCGCGTTTTGGCGGATATGGACGAGGCAATTTGTTTGTAGAACTTATTTTGAAAACACCAAAGAAATTAACAAAGAAACAGAGGGAATTGTTAGAAAAATTAAAAGAAGAAGGGCTTTAAAATACAGGCCCCTATAACTCAATTGGTAGAGTAACAGCCTTTTAAGCTGTGAGTTGCAGGTTCGAGTCCTGCTGGGGGCACCAAATTGGACTTCGTGATTTTTTGTGGGGGGAAGCAGAGGTTTGCTCGCCGCGCCTGCGGGCGCGGCTCGCAAGGAATTGGGCGGTAAAATCAAACGGCGGGACGAAATCCCAAGACACAATTTTTTCGGAAATGAGGCGGTTCGTTCCAATTTTTTGCGCAAAATGAGCAATCTCTTGCGGAGATTGCTCCGAGGCGATTATTCCCGCGTAAATTAAGGTGTTTATGTATTCCCGCAATGGTTCGTTCCACCCGCTCATTCGCTTTCGCAGAAGCGTATCCTGCTCGCCCTTCAAGGCGATTTTTTGTTGCACCAAATTTTCTTTTTTTCGTCTGTAAGTGTCCTCGTCAATAAGATTGTCTAAATATCCTTCAAGCAATTTATCCAGTTTTTCTTGAAGGGCGAGAATCTTTTTTCTGTTCGCTTCTGCGAAAGCGTCCGCTGATTGGATTTGCAATTTTTCTTCACGCTCCAATTTTTCCAACATTTCTTTTGACCAATCGGCAGGCAAAGCAATTGTTTGCGACTTTTCAATGATTTGCTTTTGCAGTTCGTTTTCTTGGATATACTTTTCGGCGCAAGCCCCGTGCTTTCTGGTGCAACGGTAATAGCGATATAAGCCCCCATTTCCTTTCGCGAATTGCGCCGTGAACATGGAACCGCACGAGCAATTGAAAAGTCCGACAAACGGAAAATCGTGTCGTTTCTTGCTCTTGCGGGGCTTGCGCCTGTTCGCCAAAACTTCCTGCACCTTCGCAAACAATTGCTTTGTTATGAGCGGGCGGTATTTGCCTTCGTGCGCTTCGCCGTTCCAGCGCATAATTCCGATATAGCGGTCATTGGTCAAAAGATTTTCAATAGAATAGTTGGAGCGTTCTTTTCCACCGCCAAGATCGGCGAGGCGAGCCGAAATTGATTTGAGTGTATGTCTGCCAGTCGCGAACTCCTCGTAGATTTTCTTTACGATTTTGGCCTCTTTCGGCTCTGGCACGATATTTCGCAAGCGATGGTCGTAAATGTAGCCGAAAGGTTTTTGTCCGGGCCATTCGCCTCGCCGCAGCTTGGCGCGGTTCCCTCGCCGAACATTTTCGGCCAGATTGTCCACATAGTATTTGGCGTTTGATAATCCGATAGCTAAAAAGAATTTCCCTGACGGATTATTTTCAAAAGCGAAAGTTGGAAATTTCAAACCGCCAAGTTTTCCGGTATCCAAAAGGTATATCAAACGCCCGCCGTCTACGGAATTTCTGGACAATCTGTCCGGATGCCACGCCAAAATACCGATGAGATGAGGAAGACCGCCATCAATTTTATTGAGCATGGAATTGAAAATTTCCCTGCCCGGAACTTTGGCGGTTTTCTTTTCAACAAATGTTTCTATGATTTCCAAACCTTCTTTTTCCGCATATTCTTTCAATTCCGTAAGTTGCGCTTCCAAACTTAAAACTTGGCGGTCTTCCTCATCGGTGCTTTTTCTGATGTAGAGAAAATATTTTGTTGGTTGTTGTGGTGTGTTCATAATTTTATATTTTGGCGTGGCTTATGTTCGGCGAGGAAATGAAAAATCGCCTCAATCCCGCAAAGCGGGATATTTTGCGCAAAAAATCGGAATAAAAATTTATTTTTATACATAACTTCGTTATGACGAACCGCCTCATTTCCGAAAAAATTGTTTCTTGGAATTTCGTCCCGCCGTTTGATTTTACCGCCCAATTCCTTGCGAGCCGCGCCCGCAGGCGCGGCGAGCAAACCTCTGCTTCCCCCCACAAAAAATCACGAAGTCCAATTTGGTGCCCTTTGTTTGAAAATGCGCGAACCTTCTTTGAACGAAACTGACGCTCCGCCCCGCCGCCGCTCGCTGACGCTCGCCACCCCGCAAAAAAGTTTTCTTCGCATTTTTTATTTTGCGCGCGCCCGATTTTTTCTTCTAAA
>JAHIOM010000037.1 GCA_018895235.1 Patescibacteria group bacterium
TGACAAGCACCGTTGGTATGGAAGCAGCCCTTTCCGGGAAACTAGTATATGTTCTTGGAAATGTTTTTTACAGTTATCATCCTCTGTGCAGAAAAGTAGTAAATTTCCAAGATTTAAAAGAAAAAATAAAAAAAGATATCGAAAAAAGACCGGAGATCTCCGGTTTACAAGAAACTAATCTTCGATTTATTGTTTCGTATTTAAGGAATAACTTATCAGCAGACATGCTTTCCGCAGAAAAAAAAGAAGATAAGAACGACTATAAATTAGTTTGCCGAGAAATTAAAAAATTGTTTTTAGAATAATAAAAACAGGATATGCCCAATATAAATCATCCAAAAATTTGTCCAATTTGTTTTATAGGAAGAAAATTCGCTTTTATTAAAGACTACTTCTTGAAACAAAAGAATTTTTCTCTTTATCAATGCCAAGATTGTCAGGTTCAATTTTATCTGCCGTTTAAAAGCATTGGAGATAAAGGTTATGAGCAAAGAAATATTTATAAAATAAGCGAAATTGTTAAGCCCAGGATTTTTAGAGGTTACCATAAAAAGTTTTTTAAAATAAACAAAAACTTTTCCCGCAAGATGAAAGTATTGGATTTGGGGTGTGGTACGGGCGAGTTTTTAAGCGAGTTAGAAAAAAAAGGATGTGAGGTTTGGGGAGCGGACTTTGATAGCAACGCTATTTTAATGGCTAAAAAATATTTCAATCTTAAAAATATCTATGCATTATCTTTTAAAGATTTTTTCAGGAACAATAATTTGCCCCAATTCGATTTCGTTATCATATTTGAAGTTATGCAGTATTTAGAAGATCCCATAGAATTTGTTAAAAACGTTCAAAAAGTATTAAAACCTGATGGGAAAATTATTCTGAGCGTACCGTCTCGGCAAAGGATGATGGCTGAATTAGATAGATGGGATTTGCCGCCGTATTGCTTAACAAGATGGAACAATAAAGCAATTTCGAATTTGTTTTCAAAAATTAATTTTAAAATGTCTTACATCTGTTATGTTGAACAATTTAAGATTCTCGTCGGGGCAATTAACGCCAAGACAAGGTTAGGGTTAGTTAATAAAACTATAAGCATTTCGGGAAGCAAAGGGAATAAACCATCGCTTTTCCCCAAAATTATTTATTTTTTCGGTCGTTATAAAGAATTCATAATTGCTTTTTTGCCGGCATTTATTCTTTGGCTTTGGGGGAAAATAACTAAAAGGGAGAACGGTATTATTTTTGTAACATTAGAAAAGATCCATGGTTAAGAAAAAAATTATTTTTTTAATCCCTACCTTGATTATGGGAGGAGGCGAAAGAGTGGTCTCCGAGTTATCTTTGGGACTACCAGATTCATTCGAAAAGATCATTGTTTTATTTAAAAATGAAGTTTTTTATCCTTATAAAGGAAAACTAATTTCTTTAAATCTTTCATTTTCTAAGGGCTTTTTATTTAAAATATATTATTTTCTAAAGGGGCTTTATCGATTGAGAAAAATAGTCAAGAAAGAAAAACCAGACCATATAATTGCCTTTGGATTTTCAGCAGATTTAGTGGGTATTTTTGCCAGTAAAAATACATTAGTATGCGCTCATAGTCTTTGGACAAACGTTCACGGGGGGATAATAGAAAAGAGTTTGATTAAGATGTTTTTTAACAAATCAAAAAAAGTTATTTGTGTTTCTGAAGCAGTGGCTGAAGATTTAATAAAGAACTTCAGAATTAAAAGAGAAAAAATTAAAGTCATTCCTAACCCGATAGACGTAGGAAAAATTAAAAAATTGGCAAGCTTTTCTCTTCAGCTAGATTATCAAAAAATCTTTAATAGCCCGGTAATAATTAATATGGGAAGACTTTCTAAGGAAAAAAACCAGTATTCTTTGATAAGGGCATTTAAAGAAATAAAAGACAAAATTAAGACAGCTAAATTAGTGATTTTAGGAGACGGAGAAAAAAGGATATTTTTGGAAAAACTAATCAAAGAATTAGGCCTTGGAAACAGCGTATATCTTTTAGGCCGACAAGATAATCCATTTAAGTTCTTAGACAAAGCAAAAGTGTTTGTTTCATCTTCTCAACGAGAAGGATTGCCCTGTTCGATTTTAGAAGCAATGGCCTGTGGCCTCCCGATTATATCAGCAGATTGCAAATCAGGGCCAAGGGAAATTTTAGCTCCGGGGACAGATACAAAACACCAAGCAAAAGATATTGAATATGCAGAATTCGGAATTTTAACTCCAATCTTTGATAAGAAGATTTATAAGTTCACCGATCCTCTAACAGAAAGCGAAAAAAAATTAGCAGAAGCCGTAATTAAAGTATTAACCGATAAAAAACTGTCAGATACTTTGGCTGAAAAATCCAAACAAAGAGTAATAAGTTTCGATATCGAGAAAATTATTAAAAAATGGGACTTTTTATTTTAAAATTAGATAATCTTTATGATATTGTTATTTCGGGGGGCTATATTATGATAGATAATTATGGATACTAGGAAGGGGCAAGATGCGCTTTGGACGAATTTTTTATAGAAAGAAAAATAAATTCGGATTTAATTAAAATAGATTATACGGGAGTATATTTTAAAAAAACCTAATAGGAATTATTAACGCAATTTATATAATTACTGCATTCGGTCGAAATGAAAATTTATTTTCATTTCTCTCTCATTTGCAATTATAAAATGATACTTGTTGGCCATCAACCTGAATATTTGCCCTATCTTGGTTTCTTCTATAAGGTCGCGAAAGCTGATAAATTTGTTTTTGTTGACCACGTCCAATTTCAGAAAGAAGGTTTCCAGAATAGGAATAGAATCAGAACCGGACTTGGTTTGGACGGTTGGACTTGGCTTACA
>JAHIOM010000038.1 GCA_018895235.1 Patescibacteria group bacterium
GCTTCTGCTTTTGCTGTTATTGCCAACGGCGGAACACTATATCAGCCGCAGGCAGTTAAAGAAATCGTCAGCACTTCGTCTGGATCGATACAATCGGTGCAGAAAATAGCTCCCCAAGTTTTACGAGAGGGTTTTATCGACCCGGCTAATTTAGAAGTTGTTCGGGAAGGAATGAGACAGGGCGTAACCAGTCCAACGGGTACGGGGCGGGTTTTACAGATTTTACCGGTAGCAGCTGCCTCTAAAACCGGCACTGCCCAGTTAGCAAAAGATAATTATTATGATATTTGGGTAACAGTTTTTGCACCTTATGAAGATCCGGAGATTGTTTTAACAATCGTGATTGAAGATGTGGAAGGTCTTCATGTGCCCTCATTAATGGTTGCCCAGCAGGTTTTGGACTGGTATTTTAGAAGATAAAAAAAAGTCCTCCGATGAATTGGAGGACTTAAAGTAAAAGGAAGCAGAAAGGTTATGAACGGCGCCATCGTTTTAATAATAAGGCGCTGCCGCCCATGGCCAGGAAACCGAGCGTTGCCGGTTCGGGCATATCCGGGATGGTCGTGAACTCGCCGTTGACCGTGAACTGAGCGTACCAGTAACGAGTGACTGGCTCAGTTTCTTTCCAATAGCAGTCGTACTCGTTGTAGTTGAACGTCGAGTAGGTGATCAGGCTGGGCGAAATGTTGAAATCGCCGGATATGGTCTGGTACTCTTTGATTATCTTGCCGCCATCGCCATATTCCGACATAATGCCGGCGTGAGTGCCCAGGTACATTGTTAGATCTCCATGTGAAATATTTCCTTCCTGTCCAAGATTGAACGGTTTTTGTTGTTCTTTTGGTTGTAGGAAATATCCCGAAACAGAGAAGTATGCTGACCAGTTGTTGGTGTTGTAATAATTGGGAGAAAACGACCAACCGGCGTCCGTAACCTGCATTAAGGGCGATTCCAAATTCATGGAAAGCGCTGCACTGGGGTGACCGTTCTTGTCGTCGCTGGTGCGCCAGTAGGCGCTGAATTCACCCGGCAGATAGAAACCGCCGTACAAACTGGGCGAGTAACTCGTCGGAATCGACGGAGTTCCGCCTCCAGCAGCCATGGCCTGACCCGAGACCATACACAACATCGCTACCATCATCATTGTCTTCATCATTTTTGCTTCCTTTCTAAAGTACACGTTGCGATTGCCTCGCAACTTGGCCATCGGACGAAATGTCCAATATGCGAATATATTAACATATTATTAACTAAATGTCAAGCATATTGCAATTTACAGAATTTGAATGCGAAAAATTTAATTCTTTACCTTATTAATAAAATAAGTTATACTAATAAAATAGAAACCCCAAAAATGGCAAATACAATAAAAGAAATTCAAAAAAACAGAGCTAAAAAAATAGAAGCCCTGAAAAAAGCGGGTTTTTCCGCTTACCCCGTTGAGGTTAAGAGAACACATAATATTTCAGAAGTGTTGGAAAACTTTTCAAAGATTTGTTCCGCAAAAGAAGAAATAATTTTGGTAGGTAGGATAAGAGCTCAAAGAGAACACGGCAAAGCGGCTTTTTTAGATATTAAAGACGGCACCGGAAGAATTCAAGTCCATTTGAAAGAGGATAAATTGGGAGAAAAAGGATATAAATTCTTTTCAGATAACTTTGATGTCGGTGATTTTATTGAAGTTAGGGGTGTTTTATTTACAACAAAAAAAGGAGAAAAAACGATTGAGGCGGCAGATTTTAAAATGCTGGCAAAATCATTAAGACCCCTGCCTGAAAAATGGCATGGGATTAAAGATGCGGAAGAACGTTTCCGCAAGAGATATCTGGATCTGCTTTTTAATCCAGAAGTAAAAGAAAAATTTGAAATCCGCACTAAGATTATAAAAGAACTAAGAGATTTTTTGGATAAAAAGGGTTTTCTAGAAGTGGAAACACCGATTTTGCAGCCAATTTACGGTGGCGCTACGGCAAAACCGTTTAAGACCCACTTAAACGCTCTTGATATTGACTTATATCTGCGCATTTCTCCAGAACTTTATTTGAAACGGCTTTTAGTGGGCGGATTAGAGAAGGTTTATGATTTGGGAAAATGCTTTAGGAACGAGGGGATTGATAAATCCCATAATCCCGATTTCACTATACTCGAATTTTATTGGGCTTACGCTGATTACAAGCAATTAATGAAGTTAACCGAGGAGATGCTGGAAACCGTTATTAAGAATATTTTTGGGAAGCTAGCATTAGAATACGAGGGTAAAAAAATTAACTTTAATCCTCCGTTCCCAAGAATTGAATATACAGAAATTCTGAAAAAATACACGGATATCAATTATGAAGACATAAACACTGCCGCTCTTAAAAAAGAAGCAGAAAGGTTGGGCATAAAAGCGGTTGGCGGCAAGGCAGAAATTGCCGATGAAATATTTAAAAAAGTATGCCGGCCAAAACTTCAGGACCCTGTCTTCGTGATTCATTATCCTGCCAAAGCCTTTCCCTTAGCAAAACCGTTGGATAAAGACCCTAAAAAATCAGGTAGTTTTCAATTAATAGTGGCTGGTATGGAAATTGTTAAAGCGTTTTCCGAGTTAAACGACCCGATTTTACAAAAACAAAGATTTCAAGAGCAGGAAAAGATATTTAAAGAAGGTTTCAAAGAAGCCCAAAGAATGGATAAGGATTTTATTGAGGCGTTAGAATATGGAATGCCTCCAGCAGCAGGTTGGGGCATGGGAATTGATAGGTTAGTGCTTCTTTTAACCAATTCGCACGCAGTAAGGGAGATTATTTTATTTCCCACGATGCGTCCGAAATAATATGTCAGAAAAAGAACCACAATTTGGCGAAGAACCAGAGCAAGAAAGAATATCAAGCTTTTCTAGAATAACAGGAGCATCGCGTGAGGAAGAAAAAAACTTCCTTGAAGTTCCAGGAGATAAATTTAAAGAGCAAAAATTCCAAGAATGGGAAAAGGAAAAAACCCCAGAAGAAAAAGAAATAGTAGATGTTATATTAGAAAAGCTTCCTGAGTTTGTGAAGCAGTTCGGTGGGAGGCCATTAAAATTAACAGCAGAGCACGTCCACATTATTGATCCAGGTAAACTGAACGAAGAAGAAAAAAAGAAGAACGAAAAAGTAAAGGGTAGGTTCAATGAAACAAAACAAATGGCAGAAGTTTTTCCTGACGTAAACCAATTAAAGTTTGCACAAGCCGTTATTCATGAAGTAATACACTTTTCTTCATTTCAATCATTAACCCTTAAACGAGGCACAGAGTCAGGAGGAAAAGATTTATTAGCGATTCGTAAAAGTGGACTGGCAATCCGAAATCACGCTAATGACTTTTTTTTCGATGAAATAAACGAGGCGATGACAGATGAATTAAGCCAAAGGTTTGAGAAGAAGTATTTTGGGAAAATACCGACTCTTAAAGATGATTTGATGGCAAGAGATGCTATCAGAGAGAAAATTAAGGGAAAATATCCAGAACTTGGTAAATATACTGAAACAACGGATCCTGTAACGGGCGAACCACTAGGAGGAGGGTATTCAAACGCGAGAATAAAATTAAATAATTTTCTCGGAAATATATATGCTAGGAATATTGATAGGTTTTCATCGCAAAAAGAGGTTTTCGAGATTTTTGCAAAGGCGTACTTTACTGGAAGAACTTTGTCTATGGCCAGACTAGTAGAGAAAACATTTGGAAAGGGATCATTTCGGGGAATTGGAAAGGAGACGAAAAAGTTTTATGCGAAAAAAAAATGAAAAAAGTTTTGGTTTTTGGGATGCCCACAATATATTATCTTTCTTAATTTAATAAATAATTCATATGTTAGATATTAAATTTATTCGTCAAAATCCGCAAATTGTAAAAGATGCTTGTCAGAAAAAACAGGTTAAAGTTGATGTAGATTTATTATTAAAACTTGATTTAGAAAAAAGAAGTTTGATTAATTTGATAGAAACAAATAGAGCAAACCAGAATAAGCTTGGCAAGAATGAAATAGAGGAAGCTAAGAAGATAAAAGAAGCAATCAAGAAAATAGAGCCCAATCTTAAAAATATCGAAGGAAAACTCAACGTATTATTATCAGTAGTGCCAAATATTCCCTTTGATGATGTACCTCTTGGCAAGGACGATTCGCAGAATGTTGTAATAAAAAAATGCGGAAAAATTCCTAAATTTAATTTTCAGCCAAAACAACATTCAGAAATAGGCAAAAACTTAGATATTATTGATATCGAAAGGGCATCGAAAATTGCCGGCACCCGTTTTTACTATTTAAAAAATGAAGGCGCTCTGTTGGAAAGAGCGTTGGTTAATTTTGCTTTTGATATATTAGTGAAAAAGGGATTTATTCCTGTTATTCCTCCGGTAATGATGAAAGAAGAAATGGCATTAGGAACCGGCTATTTTGAGGCCGCAGATAAAGAAGAAGCATATTTTCTTGAAAAAGATAAGTTATTTTTAGTAGGAACAGCCGAGCAACCCTTAGTGGCAATGCATGCCAATGAAACTCTATTAGAAAAAGATTTGCCAAAAAGATATATTGGTTTTTCAACCTGCTTTCGTCGTGAAGCCGGTTCTTATGGCAAAGACACAAAAGGCATTTTAAGGGTTCATCAATTTGATAAGGCGGAAATGGTTGTATTTTCTAAGCCGGAGGACTCAAAAAAAGAACACGAACTGCTGCTTTCGATTGAGGAAGAATTAATGAAAAAGTTAAATATTCCTTATCAGGTAATTAATATTTGTACGGGGGATTTAGGCCGGCCAGCAGCCAAAAAATATGATATTGAAGCTTGGTTGCCAACAGAGAACAAATACCGGGAAACCCATTCTACTTCTAATTGCACTGATTTTCAGGCACGTCGGTTAGAAATTCGTTACCGCGGCAAAAATAATAAGTTAAATTTTGTCCATACTTTGAATGGTACGGCTTTTTCTATGAGACCGATTATTGCTATTTTGGAAAATTTCCAGCAAAAAGATGGTAGTGTTAAAATTCCAAAAGTTTTGCACAAATATACAGGATTCAAAATAATTAAGCCCAAATGAAAACTTTAGTTATTTTACATGGTTGGCAAAGTTCAAAAGAAAAATGGCAAAAAATAAAAGAAAAGGTTGATGAGCAGGGGATTAAAGTAATAGTTCCCGATATTCCAGGTTTTAAGCCGGAAAACGAACTTAAAAAACCATGGGATTTAGATAATTATATAGATTGGTTTAAGGAATTTTTATCTTCGGAAAACATTTCCGAACCATTTTTTTTATTAGGTCATTCTTTTGGCGGGGCTTTAGCAACAAAGTTTGTTTTAAAGTATCCGGAAAAAGTTGAAAAACTATTCTTGGTTGCTGCTGCCTGCGTACGCAAAAAAACCTTAAAAAGAAAAATATTCGCTTACTTTTCAAAAATTATTAAGAAATTTTCCTTTCTTCCGTTCTATCCTTTATTCAGAAAAGCAACTTACAAGTTTATTATTAGAAACAGCGATTATCTTCAGGTAAAAGGGTTTTTAGAAGATACCTATTTAAATATAATTAAAGAAGATCTTTCTCCTGTTTTGTGTTCTATTAAAATTCCAACTATTCTTATTTGGGGAGACAAAGACCGATCTACTCCCGTAAAACATGCTTACTTTATAAATAAACAAATAGCTGGTTCAAAACTTATTATTATTCCTGGCGGGACCCATAACTTGAGACAAGAAATGCCGGAAGTTTTAATTCAAAAAATCTTAGAAAATCTATAATGGATACTATTTCTCCTCTAATTATATTTTTACTGCCGTTTTGGTTTGTCCGCAATACAAAACACATTCTGTTTTGGATTTATCTGTGGCAACTAAAACAGTATCATCGGGGCCGCTTTTTTAGTCATTTTAAAACTGAAAAAGGGAAAAAACTTCTTTTGCATCCGCTGCAGATTATTAAAGTTATTTTACTGATTATTTCTTTTCTCTGGTTTTTATTTCTGCCAAAAGATTACCTTTTGTTTTTGTATGCGTTTCTATTTCTGATTTATTTTCTGGAATCTCTTTTATATTTTAAAGCCCTTTTCGCTAAACGAGCAAAAAACCCCGCTTTTACCAAAAAAACAATATTTTTATTTGTAGCCAATTTTTTAATTGCAATGATATTTGCTGCATTATTGCTGTTGTTTGTAAAAAACATATTTTGGTTTGCTTTTTTAATCCTTATTTTTGAGATCTTACTGCCCTTGATTGTTTCTTTGGTCGTAATTTTAATCCAGCCGATGGCTGATTCTTACAGATTATCGCTCCAAAAAAAAGCAAAAGAAAAGATTGGAAGTTTTAAAAAAGATATAACTATAATCGCTATTACCGGCAGTTACGGAAAAACTTCAACCAAAGAATATTTAACGACAATTTTATCTCAAAGGTTTCAGGTTTTGGCGACAAAAGAGCATCAAAACACAGAAGTTGCCATTCCCCAGATGATTCTTAATGAATTGAATGAAAAATATGATATTTTTATTGTGGAAATGGGTGCTTACGACAAAGGAACCATAAAAAGAATCTGTGAATTCTTAAAGCCAAAAATTGGCGTGGTGACCGGGGTAAATGAGCAACATTTAGCCCTTTTTGGTTTAATGGAAAATTTGCTTTCGGCTGAGGGCGGCAAGGAACTTTTAGAATCTCTTCCCAAAGACGGCTTATTGGTTATTAACGGCGAAAACGATTATTGCTTGGATTTATACAGAAAAGCAGACGTCCAAAAAATATCTTATAGTTTTGACAAGTTAAAAAACATTAATATTGAAAAAGATTCCGTTTCTTTTTCAATTGAAGATGTGAGTTTCAATGTTAATATTTTTGGCAAACATAGTTTGTTAAATCTATTGGGTGCGATATCTATTGCTAAATCTTTGGGAATGAGTTTTGAAGAAATTTCAAAAGCAACAAAGAAAATAAGTGCGAGGCAATCTTCATATAAAATATCTGAAAGCAAAGAAGGTTTTGATATAATAGATTCCACTTATTCTGCCAATCCCGCCGGCGTCATAGCAGACCTGGAATATTTGAAATTATTTTCCGGGAAAAAAGTTATTGTTATGCCTTGTTTAATTGAACTTGGTAAAGCCGCAAAAGAAGTTCATCAAAAAATCGGCAAGAAAATAGCTGAAGTTTGCGACCTGGCGATTATCACAACCAAAGAGTGTTTTGACTCTATAAAAGATGGTGCTCTGGAAAACGGGATGAAAAAAGAAAATATTGAATTAATTAATGATGCTAATTTAATTTCAGGTAAGATAAAATCATTTTGCAAATCTAACGACACGATACTTTTGGAAGGAAGGATATCAGAAAACATCATTAGTAAGATAAAAATAAAATGTTAAAACCGATTTCAATATCTTTAAATCCCAATGTTGAAAAAGATGATGTTAGGTTGGCCCTAAAACTTATTTTCCAACCCTGGAAATGGAAAAGAGGGAAAGAATTAAAAGAAATCGAAAACCAACTTAAAAACTATCTGGGCGTAAAATACGCTGTTTCTTTTAATAGCGGCCGTTCAGCTTTAATGGCTATTTTAAAGGCGTTAAACCTTTCCAAAGACAGTGAAGTTTTGCTTCAGGCTTATACTTGCGTAGCAGCAGTGAACCCTATTTTGTGGGAAGGGCTGAAACCTGTCTATATAGATTGTCAGGACACCGACTTTAACCTAAATATTAGCGATTTTAAGGCCAAAACAGGCCCAAATTCGCGAGTTTTAATGGTCCAGCATACATTTGGCCTGCCAGCGAATATGGACGAAATTATGGCTATTGTACGCGACCCAAAGGGTACCCCGAATTTAGTGCTGATTGAAGACTGCGCGCATTCATTAGGAGCAGAATATAGGGGGCAGAAAATAGGTACTTTTGGCAAGGCAGCTTTTTTCAGTTTTGGCCGGGATAAAGTCATATCTTCAGTTTATGGGGGAATGGTAGTAACTAATGATGATCAGATTGCAGAGTCCTTATATAAAATTCAAAAAGAATTTAACACCCCTTCTTGTTATTGGATTTTCCAACAGCTTTTGCATCCCATTTTAATGAGTTATATAATTTTACCTTTATACAATATATTGGATTTAGGAAAGATTTTTCTTGTTTTATCACAGTGGTTTGGCATTCTGTCAAAAGCAGTCCATTGGAAAGAAAAAATAGGCAAGAAACCCGGTTATTTTCCCAAAAACATGCCTAATGCCTTAGCTGTTCTGGCTTTGAATCAATTTAAAAAACTGGAAAGGTTTAATAAGCACCGCCAGGAAATTGCCGAGTTCTATTATAAAGAACTGGCCAATACCTTATTTGGGCTGCCACCAAAATTTCCAGACAGGAAAAATATTTTTATGCGCTTTACCGTCAAACATCCGAAAGCCCACGAAATAATTTACGAGGCCTGGCACAAACGGAATATTATAGTAGGGGATTGGTATATAACGCCGATTATTCCTCATGATACCAAATTGGAGAAGGTTGATTATAAAATGGGCAGTTGTCCTGTTGCCGAAAAACTTTCCAAAATAACGCTTAACCTGCCAACCCATATCAATATTTCTCAAAAAGACGCAAAAACTATTGTTGATTTTCTTCAAAAATACAAACAATGAAAAACCGCCTTATTGGGGCGGTATTAATTTGGCAGAGGCCTTTGGCCTCTTTTTTCTTTTGAAAAATCGGCATTGCCGGATTTGGCCATTACCATAACGATTAAAAATTCGGAAATGAAATTGTCCATCGCTACGAAGATTTGCAACAATTGCAAAATCGCATCGCCAAAGGTTGTGTCGGGTTCCATCCGAAATAATTGTGCCGGGTTGGAAATTTTCTTCCGGCAATTCTCTGGCCAAAGATTCGTTCGTTAATTTATCTAATGGTTCAACATACCAAGTGCATTCGTCTTTCGCAGACATATATTCTCCTTTCAATGAACATTAATTATTATAAATAAATAACGGTAAGTGTCAACCCTTCACCTTCGGATAAAAAATAAACGCTAGAAAACACACTTATTTTTATCTTAAGTGAATATTATCGAAGGTGAAGGGTCAATTTTATTAGATATTATCTTGTGTTAGAATAAAGATAATAAATTATCTATTAATTATGGAAATAAAAGAGATAAACGAAAAAGAAGTTTGGGAGAATTTTTTAGGCGCATGCAGAGAAAAAACATTTTTACACTCCTGGGGTTGGGGAGAGTTTCAAATACTTCAGGGTAATAAAATCTGGCGTTTTGGAATATATAGCAATCAAAATTTAGTTGGAGTTGCTTTAACTAGCAAGGTTATAGCAAAGAGAGGAACCTTTTTATTTATACCCCATGGACCGGTAGTAAGAGAAAAAATAGAAGCCAGCAAGTACCAGATATTAGATGCGCTTTTAAAAAAACTCAAGAAAATAGCCATTAAAGAAAGGGCGAGCTTTATCAGGATTTCGCCGATTTGGGAGAGAAATGAAATCAACAATAAAACCTTCCAGAGCTTAGATTTTAGGTTGTCTCCAATTCATATGCATGCCGAGGTAACTTGGGAGTTAGATATTAAACCATCAGAAGAACAACTTCTGGCCGGGATGAGAAAAACCACCCGCTATCTAATTAAACAAGCGCAAAAAAATAAGGATATCCAAATCATAAAAAGCAACAATATCAGAGATTTGGAAAAATTTCTGCCAGTTTATATAAATACCGCTAAAAGGCATCATTTTACAATTTTCTCTGAAGATTATTTAAAAGACCAATTTGCCGCTTTTAGTATTGATAAGCAAATTCAATTTTTCTTTGGGAAATACAAAGGCGAAATAGTTTCAGCGGCGATTTTCGTCTTTTGGCAAAATATGGCTTTTTATCATCATTCGGGTTCGCTTTCAAAATATTCTAAAATTCCAGTTTCCTATCTATTGCAGTGGGAAGCGATAAAAGAAGCTAAAAAAAGAGGCTGTAAAATCTATAATTTTTGGGGTATTGCTCCCAACGAAAAAGGAGCAAAAAAGAAGAAACACCCCTGGGCTGGTTTGTCCCTTTTTAAAATGGGTTTTGGAGGTTGTCGCCGAGAACTGGTTAAAGCCCAGGATTTTGTTATCTCCTTTGGATACTGGTTTAATTATATAATTGAGAGGGTTAGAAAAATTAAACGAGGACTTTAAAATGAGAAAAACTCATTACAAGCCCCATAAAATAAAGCCAAAGAAATCAATTTTTAAGAAACATTCTTTTTGGTTTATGTTTTTATCCTTGTCTTTAATAACGGCCGGGATTTATTTTTTAATTTTTTTCAAACCTCTCCAAATTAATAAAATTATTATTTCTGGCAACGAAAAGGTTCAAATAAAAGAGATAGAAACATTAATTGCAGGAAACATTAAACAAAGATTATGGTTTGCAACCTCCCAGAATATACTTTTAGTCAGTACGGCTAGGATAAATAAATCTATTACAGAACGATATCCGGTTATTGATTCTTTAAAAGTGCAGAAAAAACTTCCCAATACTCTGGTTATTAATATAGAAGAACGCAAGCCTTTTGCGGTTTTTTATTATAATGAAGAGTATTTTTTAATTGACGAAAAAGGCGTGGTTTTTGAAAAAACATCAGCTAATGTTGGCGGTTTTTTCATTGTGCGACAGACAGGTGAAATTAAAGAAGTGATTTTAGGTACAGAAATAGTAAAAAAAGAAGTTATGGAAAAAATTGCTAAAATAAAAAGAGGGTTAGAAGAAAGGTCTCAAATTGATATTAAAGAAGTGGATATCGCATCTGGAGAAAGATTGAATGTTAAAACCAGCGAAGGTTGGGATGCTTATTTTAATTTAACAACCGATATTGATTTGCAGATAGAAAAACTAAACCTGCTTTTGGAAAATGAACTGCCGAAAGAGAATAGGGCAGGGCTTCAATATATTGACCTGCGCTTCAAAGATAGAGTGTATTATAAGTAGGTAATATATTAAATATTGGCGTTGTTTTACTAGGGTCGTTTTAATTGGGTTTGACAAGGTTTATACGAATGTAGTATAATATAGACAGTGCGGTGAAGAGTGTTTCTTCATCATTTGACAACAAAACAAAGAAAGAGAGGTGACATATGCCGTTCGACCACACAGATTTTTTTAGTAATTTACCATCGCTTTCGCGTGATGGTGCGTTTGCCTACAATGCCTTTGGTCCCTTTCATCTAGATGCAGTGGGTTACAGAACAAACCTTCTTGCGAATGCAGATGCCGCATTAGCGATAACTAGAAGAAGAAAACAAGATTTGGCCCAATTTATTCCCGGCATATCACAAAAAGAGTGGGAAGATCGTTATTGCAGATGTCCAAAGTGCGGGATAAGGATCTCCAAGGCGCGTTATTTAGAGATGAAAAGTGGCCTGGGGAATTCGTGGATGTGCGGGAATTGTAAGAAAAAAGAAAAAAAGGAGGATGAACTATTAGAAAATTTTATGAAAATGGTGCAAGATCTGCCAAGAGTTGCTTTAAGAGAAGGTGATAATATTAGAGAGAGAAGTGATTAGATTGGTTGTGTGTAACCGACCATAGTGTTTGTGGTGTTCTAACAATAAAGGAGACATACCGTGGAAAACCAGAATGGAAATTCGGGCTTTATACCGCTTAACAACGGTTTCGGAATTCAGCCGTTGGGTCCTTCGCCGTTGGGCGGGGACATGCACGAGACCTTCCGAGTTAACGAGGAAGGAGATCTCTCGAGCGGTCACACCACCCTTCGAATTCCGGGCGGTCAGGAAATTCAGATGCCCTGGAAGCAGTAGGTTCTCCGAAAGGAGAGCAACAAGTCCCCTAAACACTTCGGTGTCGGGGACTTTTTTTATACAAAAAAAACCGCTGTCGGGCGGTTTTTTCATGTTTCATGTTCCAAGTTTCAGGCTTTATGATTTCACTTTCTTCCCTCAAATGCGCTTTCTAATGTTTCTTCGTCGGCATATTCAAGTTCTCCGCCCACCGGAAGGCCCAAACCAAGGTGGCTGATTTTAGGAAGGTTGTTTTTTAAAGTTCCCTTGATAGTTCTTTCAATTAGAATCGCAGTTGCCCTTCCTTCGGGTGTTGGATTTGTGGCGACAATGATTTCTTTAAAAATCGTGATTATACCAAAACTCTGAGGATTTCTTAAATGTTCTTCTAATTCTTTTATTCTTAATTTTTCAACATCGCTCTTTTTCAAAGTTGCCACTGTTCCGCCCAAAACAAAATAAAGACCCTTATATTTTTTTGTTTTTTCAATTGTGATTAAATCAGTTTCTTTTTCAACAATACAAAGCGTACCTCTATCTCTAATTGTATTTTTACAAATTTCACAAAGAGTTTCTTCGGCTTGGTCTGAGGACTTCGAGTGAGCCTCAGTCGAACTCCTTATCGAAGTGTCAAAAGGATTAAAACAAAAGGAACAATATTTTATTTTGGTTTTTAAATCTTGGATGGCGGCAATCAGTTCCTCTATTTTTTCTTTTGGCGATTGGATTAAATAAAAAACAAACCGACCAGCGGTTCGAGGTCCCACAGTCGGAAACTTTGAAAATAAATCAATTAAATTTTGTATCGTTTTTGAAAACATTATTCCGTTGCGTATTCTTCTTTTTCTAGATTTCTGAAAGTGACCCTTTGCTCGTCAAAATATAGTTTTATGCTGCCGGTTGGGCCATTTCTATGTTTGGCGATAATAATCTCGGCAATGTTTTTATTCTCGGAGTTTTCCATATATTTATCTTCTCGGTAAATAAACAAAACAACATCAGCATCTTGTTCGATTGCGCCGCTTTCGCGCAGATCAGCTAGTCGCGGTCTTTGAGGAACCCTGCTTTCAACTGCTCTTGATAGTTGGGACACAGCCAGAACTGGAATATTTAATTCTTTAGACAATGATTTTAATGCTCGGGAAATATCAGTTACTTGCTGAACGGCTGAGAAATTTCTGCTCGTCGAATCCATTAATTGTAAATAATCAACAATTAATAATCCCAAACCTTTGTCTGCTTGCAAGCGTCTTGCCATTGCTCTCATTTGTAAAATATTTGTTGAACCGGCATCATCAATATATATTGGAGCCTCAGATAGTTGTCCCATGGCATGTTGAAGTTTTGTAAAATCATTATCTTCTCCTTCGGCTGATAAATGTCCGGTTCTTAATTTATATTGATCAACATTAGCTTGAGCGGCAAGTACTCTATCTACAATTTGATCTCTAGACATTTCTAAACTGAACAATCCGACCGGAATATTCTGGGTTGTTGCTACCTGCCTTGCAATATCCAAAGCTAGAGCTGATTTACCCATGGAGGGTCTGGCTGCCAGAATAATAAGATCTGATTTTTGAAAACCGGCCAGCTTATTGTCCAAATCTCTAAATCCAGTGGCAAGGCCTCTTATACTGCCCCTATGCTTTGATAACTCATCGATTCTGTTAAAAGTATCTTCTAATACGTCTTTAATGGGTATAAAGGCCTGAGTAAGGGATTTTTGACCGATACTGAATATTGTTTTTTCAGCTTTGTCTAATAAAACATCAACGTCCTCCTCTTCATCAAAAGCAGCTAGCCCGATTTCATCAGAGGCCCCAATTAAATCTCTCAAAATCTTTTTGGCCCGGACTATTTTTGCGTAGTTTAAAACATGGGTGGCGGTCGGGACAGTATTGATTAAATTAGTTAAATAACTTGAACTGCCGATTATTTCTAATTTTTCCTTTTCGCGGAGCCGGCTTGTTACAGATAAGAGATCTATTGGTTCTATTCTTTGATAAAGGTCTAACATTGTTTGATATATTTCCTTGTGGATTTCTTTGTAAAAATCCTCCGCTTTAACAAAATCAGCCACTTTAATAATGGCGTTTTTGTCTAACATTAAACAGCCCAGCAAACTCTGTTCTGCTTCAACATTTTGAGGAGGAAGTTTTTCTGGCAAATCTTTAGTCATATCTAACTCTTATATACCAAAAATAAATATCGCTGACAAGGGGTCAGAAGTCCCCTAAGGTTGTACTTAAAAGTTTTTTATGGTATAATTTTATTCTAGTTCTTTTTTTTGTTCTTTAACCTTTAAATACATCTAAGAAAGGAATCGAAAATGTCAGGAAATTTATGTCTCGGACGCAATCATTGTGAGTTTTCTTTACTTGAAGAGGAACTTAACCCTAAAGAGTTAAGAATTATTCTCAGAACTTGGACAACCCTATCTAGTTGTGTAACCAAACACTTGAGTCTCGGTTTAGACGAACACTTAATTTGGATATTGAGCAACGGGGACCCAAATCCCAAAAAGGGTTTTCCTCATTGTTGGGCAGAAATTCAATGGTGGCAAAACGGGAAAATGATAGTCGCCCTGCGTCGGATTCATATATCCTTACACCAAGTAGAACCAAAGAATATCAATAATTATGTCCAATTTATTGCCAAATTCCTTAAAGACCGAAAAGAAAAAGCCGTAGCAACGGCTTAGTAACTCCCAAAACCTCATCTCAAAAGAACCTATCCAGGTTCTTTTTTTTTAAACTTTTTTGCCTTCGGTCCTTTCGCGGTATCTTCAACTATATATCCCTTATTTTCAATCTTCCCTCTTAACTCGTCCGCTTTTTGCCAGTTCTTATTTTTTCTGGCGATTTCTCTGTCTTTTACTAATTCTAATAACGCTTTGGGAATTTTTTTTGTTTTCTTGAGCCAAAATATAAAACCAAAAATTATATCTATTTCTTTCAAAAGACCAAAAATGTCTTTACTATCTTTATAACCTAATTTACTTTTATCTAAAAGTTTATTTCCTTGATTTATTAAATTGAAAATTGAAGCAATCGTTATCGGGGTGTTAAAATCATCATTTAAGGCGCTTCTTAATTCTTTTTTAGTTTCCAAAATCAAATTTTTAATCTCCTTTGACTTTTTAGTTTTATTTCTTTTCTGGTTTTTTAATCTTTCCAAAAACTCATCAATTTTTTCCAATTCGTTTTTCGCTTGTAAAATCGCTTTTTCGTTGTAATCAATAGGGGAACGATAATGATTTTTAACAAAGAAAAATCTTAAAAGTCTGGCATCGTATTTCTGTATAAAATCCTTAATTGTTATGAAATTACCTAAGGACTTTGACATTTTTTGACCATTAACCGTCAAAAAACCGACATGAAGCCAGTATTTTACAAGCGGTTTTTTGCCTGAAATTGCTTCCATTTGAGCAATTTCAGCCTCGTGGTGGGGGAATATTAAATCCCGGCCGCCGCCATGAATATCATACTGAGGTCCAAAATACTTTTCAGTAATTGCCGTGTCCTCAATGTGCCAACCGGGTCTTCCTTCGCCAAAGGGGCTTTTCCACCTAGGTTCTCCTTTTTTAGAAAATTTCCACAAACAAAAATCTCCTTTATTTCTTTTCCCGATAGAATCGTCAATTCTGGAAACTCCATCTTCTGCCTGAATAACTGTTCTGCCAGCCAGTTTCCCATAATCTTTAAATTTACTAATATCATAATATATCCCATCTTTTGATTTGTAAGCAAAGTCCCTTTTTAAAAGCCGTTCAACTTGACTGATTATTTCTTTAATATATTCAGTTGCTCTAGCATATTTTGTAACACTGGTGATTTTTAAATTTTTGATGTCTCTAAAATATTCTTTTTCAAAATTTTGGGCCAACTTTTTGGGAGTAATTCTATTTTCCTGCGCCCTTTTAATTATTTTATCATCGATATCAGTAATATTCTGTAAATAAAAAACCTTAAAACCGCTTTCTTTAAGATATTTCGCAATCAAATCAAAAGTAAGATAAGTTTTTGCGTGACCTAAATGAGCAAAATCATAACTTGTTATGCCGCAAACGAACATATTAATCCCTCCCTTTTTAAAAGGTTTAAATATTTCTTTTTTTCTGGTTAGGGTATTATACAGTTTGAGCATTTTCTTGCCCGGTTAAATGCCGCTTTGCGGCAATTCGCTCTGGCGAATTATTTAACTGGGTGAAGTTTTTGTAACTAAAAAGTTTAAAATTAAATTAAGGAAAGCGAACGCAGCTGCAACATAGAGTAAAATAATAGATATTTGGGGCGGTGAAGCCGGAAAATTCAATAAAATTATTGCGAAAGCAACACACTCAAAAACCATTTTTGTCTTGCCGAATATGGTTGCCCTGACTATTCTTTTCTTTTTCAAATAATAAATTACGCCGAGGCCAGAAATGATTTCAGGCAAAATTAACAAACAAAGCAGCCAGAAATAGTATTGTATTAAAACATAAATCGCCAGGGGAAGAATTAGTATTTTATCGGCTAAAGCGTCTAAAATTGCTCCAAATTCTGTTTTTTTATCTAAGGCCCTGGCAACCGAGCCGTCAAAAAGGTCTAAAATCGCGGCAAAAGTAAAAATAATAATAAGCCAGATCGGATTTTTAAAACCAGTTGAAAGCAAAATAACCAAGACAAATGCCAAAAGAATTCTCAAAAACGTTAAATGGTTAGGCAAGATAAAACGAGGCCAATATTTCTTGATAAACGGAAAAAGCAACTGATCGCGCAAGTCGTCAATTTTTTCCAAGAATGATTTAAACCAGAAAAACATACTCATAATGAATTATTTATTTATTTTACTCCTGTGTCAAAGGTTTTTCAATATTAATAGCGGGGTTTTCAAAAGAATTTAATAGTGATAAAATAAAGTAATTTAGAAACAAAAAATAAAAAAATGAAAAAATCTGATATTATTTCGCCTATTGTTATCGGCGAGATGATCGCCATAATTTCCATTATTCTTTTAAAATATTCGCCGGTTTTCAATTCAAATCTACCGTCTTTTATTATTTCTCAAACAAAATTCTTTCCTATTATCTTTCCTTTCCTTACTTTATTAGGTGTTTTTATCGCTTCTTTCATTGGCAAGAAAATTCCGATTTTTTTCCAATTCGCCAAATTTGTTTTAGTAGGCGCTTCTAATACTTTTGTGGATTTAGGAATATTAAATATCTTAATGCTTGTTTCCGGAATTTATGTTAGTATAATATATTCTTTTTTTAAGGCATTTTCTTTTATTTGTTCTATTGTAAACTCTTATCTATGGAATAAATTCTGGACTTTTGAAAAAAAAGAAACCAAAATTGGAATAAGAGAATTTGGCAAATTTTTTACGGTTGCCGGAATTGGTTTTTTTATTAATGTGAGCATTGCTTCTTTAATTGTTAATATTGTAGGCCCCCAGTTTGGATTGTCAAAAGAAATTTGGGCTAATGTCGGCGCTTTCATTGCAATTCTTTGCGTTTTCATGTGGAATTTTTTGGGCTATAAATTTATCGTTTTTAAAAAGTGAAGCAACTTATACTTAACTTATTATAAATTTAGTACTCTATAAAAATATGTCATTAGCCCTTTATCGTAAATATCGTCCTCAGGCCTTTGCTGAAATTATTGGTCAGACGCATGTGGTTCAAACCTTAACCAATGCGCTTCTTTCAAATTCAATTTCTCATGCTTATTTATTTTCCGGGCCTCGCGGTTCTGGCAAAACTACAATTGCTAGGGTTCTGGCAAAAGCGCTTAATTGTGAAAACAGAAAAGAGAACCAATTTGAACCCTGCAATAAATGTTCTTCTTGTTTAGAAATAGCAGCCGGCAATGCAATGGACATAATTGAGGTTGACGCTGCTTCTCACCGCGGCGTTGATGATATCCGAGAACTAAGAGATGGAGCTCGATTCTCGCCAGTAAAATCAAAACATAAAGTTTTTATTATTGACGAATGCCACCAGTTAAGCAAAGACGCAAACAACGCTTTGTTAAAAACCTTGGAAGAGCCGCCCAGCCACGCAGTTTTTATTTTAGCAACCACCGAAATCCACAAAATGATACCAACCCTGGTTTCCCGCTGTCAGAGGTTTGATTTCAGACGGCTTCAAACATCAGACATTATTAAAAAGCTGGAATATATTTCAGAGAAAGAAGGCATAAAATTTGATAAATCAGCATTATCCTTGATTGCCCTGAACGCCAGAGGTTCTTTCCGCGACGCAGAGAGTTTATTAGACGAATGTTTAAGCTTCTCCGGGAAAACCACCCTAATTAAAACCGAAGATATTCAAGAGCTTTTGGGAGTTGTAGAAATCAGCCACATATCAAAGTTCGTAGATTTTCTGCTTGCAAAAGACGCCAAATCCGCAGTTTTGTTTTTAAATAAAATGGTAGACGATGGCATTGACCTCCAAGAATTTACCAAAACATTGGTCTACTATTTAAGGCAAGCTCTTTTAACTAAAATAAACCCTGATTTTTTAAACCCGGAAATCTCCGGTTTCAGCACTGAAGAGATTGCGAAGATGAAAAATCAAACCTCTAACCTAAAAGAAAAAGATATCCAAAATATGCTGGAGTTATTTATAGAAGCGGAGAATAAAATGAAATACGCCTCAATTCCGCAGCTTCCTTTAGAGTTGGCGGTTGTTGATATAACCAATATTTAGCATCAATTAAAAACAGCCCCGTCTTGGCGGGGCTGTTCTGTTGTTTGGTTCGAATCCTGTCCCCCTAATCTCTTTTTCTTCGGAAAAGCAGAATAATTATAACTACTGCTATTGCCCCGAATATCGCATATAGATAAGGTTTATCTTTAAACCAATTCCCTATAGCTCCCATTAAGCCTGCCTGGCCGATTGAAGCATCCAAAGGCGCGCTGTCTTCAGAATCAATCACTCCGTCGCCATCAGTATCTTGTTTGTTGGGGTTGGTGCCGATATAGATTTCCTCTCCATCGCTAAGCCCGTCATTGTCGCTGTCTTGGGTTAAGGGATTACTGCCGTATTGAAATAATTCTTGTTCATCAGTTAGACTGTCGTTATCGTCATCAGGATCTTTATTGTCTCCAATAGTATCTCCATCTGTATCTCGTGATTCTGTTGGGTCTAAGGGGAAAACATCAACATTATCTTTAACTTTATCGCCATCAGTGTCCGGTTTTA
>JAHIOM010000039.1 GCA_018895235.1 Patescibacteria group bacterium
AGGAAACAGCAATAATGCATGCTGATTTGGCAATGGTAAAATTAGCCTTAAAAGACCTTAAAGATGACTATCAAAATGTTATTATTTGGCATTATTTAGATGGTTTGTCTGTTCGAGAAGTATCCCGTCTTTTAGACAGGTCAGAAGAAGCAACTAGGGTGCTACTTCACCGTGCTTTGGGTTCATTAAAAGAGAAGTTAACCAGTTAAAATGAAGTTATTTTATAAAACTTTAATCATTTTAGGAATAGCCATAATAGGGCTATTTTTAGCCTATAACAACAGTTATCTTGAGGAATACCCAAGTTATGTAGAAGATAGCCAGAATGAGGCTAAAAATGAGTCCAATAACGTTCCTGAAGGAGAGTCAAACATTAAAAAACAGATAAAAGTGGATTTGGGTTTGCAAAAGATGTATTTGTTCGAAAATGGCCAAATTGTAAGGGAATTTCCTATTTCCAGCGGTAAATTGGAAACGCCTACGCCAACAGGCAATTTCAGGGTTATTCATAAGCAGGATATGCTTTATTCTAAAATAGCTGATTGTTGGTTGGCTTTCTGGGTTGGTTTTACTATGGATGGTAAATATGGTTTCCACGAAACACCTATTTGTGAGGGAGAAAGGATTGGGGAAAATAAGATGGGAATGCCTGATTCACTTGGCTGTATAAGGCTAAAATTAGAGGATGCCGAGGAGTTTTATACCTGGGCCGAGATAGAAACGCCCGTAGAGATATATTAGGGGTTAGGTATTAGGTTTTAGGTTTTAGGTGTAATACTTTTACCATTGTAATCGTCATATATGTATAGAGAGACAATTATGAACGATAAACAACTCATTGCCAAATTACAGGAATTAAGGCAAATCAAACCCAGAAAAGACTGGGTTGTTTCGCTTAAAAAAGAGATAGTGGGCGAACGATCAAGAACCACTGTTTTTAATGTTTTACCACGAAGCATTTTCCAGCACCAATTAGCTTACATCACTATTACTGTTTTCGCCATTTTAATTGGGCTATTCGGTTTTGCTCAGAATACAGTACCGGGTGACTTACTTTTCCCAGTTAAAAAAATCGCTGAGAAATCACAGGGCGCTTTGCTTACATCAGTAGATCAGCCGAATTATAATTTGGACATTGTTAATAAAAGAATGGAAGATTTAACCAGTATTATAAAGGAGAATAAGACAAGCAATATTGTTTCAGCAATTCAAGAGATTAAAGATGGTATTGCCCAAGTAGTAAAGGATATGCCTAATAATGCCAATGATTTTACAAGTATCGCTACTAGAGTTCAAAAGATCCAACAAACCAAAAGAGAGGTTGAAATTTTAGGCGTAATTATGTTACAGGAAAGCAATGAATTAAATAATGCCCTTGCTCCTTTAATAGAAAATGAAATTAAAGCATTAGACCAAGCAACAAATTTGAGTTTAGAACAACAGGCGAGGTTAGTTGAGATAAAATCACACTATGAGAAAGGGGAATATACGGCAGCGCTGGAGAAAATTTTATTAATAACAAATTTACAATAAAAAGCTTTCTGGAGGTTAGACCTCCGGAAGATTGGGAGGTCTAACCTCCCTTTAACTTAAAAATTTGGAAAGTCGCAATTTTCGTGGCTATACCCCGCAGAAGCACTATCTTCGATGGGCAGATCCCGCAGAGAAAATTTCGGAGGACTAAGTCCAACCAATAATTATTGTTCGAGATTTCTCTACGGGGTAAACCCGCCAAAATTTTATAGGTAAAAATTTAGGCGGATAAATAAAGTCCGAAACATAATACCTCCGGTTATCTATAATTGGGAGGTAATAATTAAATGGTCGACGCGACGAGAAAACAACAAAAATTAGTCGAAAATAAATATTAATTAAAATAAAATTCTAAAATGAGTATACGAACGAAAATTATTACAGCAATTCTTAGTTTGTCGTTGGTTGCGGTTATGGTTCCAACTGGAGTAGTACAAGGTGCTCTTACAGAATCACAGATTCAGTCAATTCTGAGTCTTTTGACATCTTTTGGAGCAGATGCTACCACGGTTGCTAATGTAGATGCTTCTTTACGTGGCACTACACCAACAACCCCAACTACACCGACAACAATTACAGGTATTCCCGCTGGTTTCACCTTCACCCAAACCCTTCAATACGGCAGCGTTGATTCAGACGTTGTTTATTTGAAGATCGTTTTGGCTGCTGAAGGCTGTGTTTCTGGATTAAGCAATACCACTTACTTTGGTTCTTCAACTAAAGCAGGCGTACAATGCTTCCAGCAAAAATACGGCACAGGCAGTTTAGGTACAACCGGACCGAATACCAGAGCGAAACTTAACGCTTTGATCGCTGGTGGAATAGTAATTCCTCCAATAATTCCTCCAACAACCGCAGGCGGTTTATCAGTAGGTTTATCCGCTGATAGCCCAGCATCTGGTAGCGTACCAAACAACGGTAATGCTAATTTCACCAAAGTTACTTTGACTGCTGGTTCAGGAGATGTTTCTATTAGTAGAATCTATGTCACAAGAACTGGTTTGTCATCTAATTCCGCATTAGAAAATATAAAAGTTGTTGATGCTGCAACTGGAGTTTATTTCGGAAGCATTGGCAGTCTAAATACTGATAATAAGGCAATGATTACCTTTACTCAGAATTTAGTAATTTCTGCTAATACATCAAGAAGCTTCTACTTAAAAGCTGGTTTCGTTAGTTCAACTACAACAGCTCCAGGTGGCAACACAGCCGCATTAGGGATTGCCGCAGCAAGCGACATTACATCTAATGCCATGTCTGTAACCGGTTCATTCCCAGTTACTGGCAACCCAATGAGCGTAGTGAACTTAACTATCGGTTCAGCCGCAGTTGATGAAGACGGTACAACTGTTGACTCCAAACCAAACGTTGGAGACACTGGCATTGTTTTAAACCAATTTACAATAGGTGCTGGTTCAACAGAAGCTATTACCGTTGAAGCAATAACAATGGTAAAAGCCGGTACTGTTAGCAATAGCTACTTATCCAACTTAGAGCTTTATGATGTTACAAACAGCGTAACTCTAGGAACAGTAGCTTCTTTGAATGCCGAGGGTAAAGCCGCTTGGACCAATTTAAATTTAGTAATTGGAAAGGGCGATACTCGAAGATTCAAAATTAAATCAACCATTGTTGATGGTCCTAGCTTAACTGCCAACGCCGATATCGTGGACGGTTCAGAGGTATTAGTAGTAGTAAAGGGTAATACCTATGGCTACTATATAACTCCTACTGCCACCGGTTCATGGGGTGGTCAAGGCGCAGCCAACCAAACAATCAATGCTGGCGCTTTAGTCGTTTCTAAGTCATCTTCAACTCCTGCTACTGGTAATACTTCAGCCGGAGACGGCAAGTTGATTTCTGTATTTGACTTCAATGCCAGAGGTGAAGCAGTAAAGATTTCTTCTTTGTTGCTTACCGCTACCTTGGGCACAATGACCTATGGTCAGGTTACTAATGTAAAGGTTTATGATGAAAACGGTACTATTGTTGCTGGTCCAAAAGACTTAGCAGTTGGTACTGTCGCAGGATGCGGCTCTATCACAACATGTGGTACCGTAACCTTCACCGACACCTTTATTGTTCCAGTTGGAACTCACAAATATTCTGTAAAAGCAAAACTTGCTTCAGATGTATCAGCCGATGATACAATAAAGTTTGCTATTGCTACCGGAGGCGCTACTGATATAACAGCAAAAGGTATGACTTCAAACTCAACCATTACTGCTACAGGAACTGCCACCGGCAATACCTTGACAGTAAAAGGAGCAACCCTGTCGATTACAAGTTTAAGCAGTCCAGCTAGTAGATCAGTCGCAGTCGGTACACCTGACTTTGTTTACTCAACGATTTCTTTATCAGCTATAAATTCAGGTGAAGACATCCAAGTTACCGGTATTACTGTGTTAGATGATGTAACGGCTGACGCTTACCCATCTGATCTTAGCAACATGGCTATTTGGGCTGATTTAACTTCAGCCAACAGCGCAAGAGGTGATGTTTATGAAACAAGGATTACCAATACTGAAAATCCAACTGTTGCCACATCTACGGATACGGTTCAATCATTTACTTTGAACCAGACAATCACCATATCCGCTGGCGGCTTCGTGAACATAGCAGTAGTTGCTAGCTTGAAAGCTGGCGCCCTTACTACTAGTTCACCAATTCACAAATTGGGCATTGCCGGAGCAACCGCTACAGGTGTTGTTACAGCTAACGGCGCTTCAACCGGTACAGCTGCTACAAAGACCTACAGCGTTACAAATATTCAGTCAATGACCAACGCTTCAGGCGGTGCATTAACTATCACTAAAGATTCTACATCTCCAGTGGCTGATTTGATTCTTGGTAATAGCACTGTTACTTTAGCAGTGTTTAGATTAGCTTCTTCCAATATTGAGAATCTTGACGTTGATGATATGACTTTGACTGTAACTGGCGGTACTTCTATTGATACATACTACTTCTACAATGGAACAACCTTCTACAATGAAACAACATTGTTAGGCTCAACAGCGGGTGGAGAAACACCTAAGTTAGTATTGACTGATGGGGCCTTAACTGTACCTGCTAACGGTTATGTAAAAGTAACTGTTAAAGGTGCATTAGCACCTATCACTAGTGGTTCAACAGCTACATCTATTACTGCTACTATCCAGGGCTCAGCTCAAGTTAATGTAACTGGTCTTGGTTCTGGGACCCAGATAACTTCTGGTGTTCAAAGCGCAATAGGTAGTACCTTGGTTTCAGTAAAGGCAAAACCAACCGTAGCATTAGCTTCTGGTTCACCATCCGGAACTTTAACCACAAGCACTGCTCATCAATTAGCGATATTTGATGTGATAGGAGCAGGCGCAGATGATGTAACCTTTGCTTCAGCTCAAACCAACTTGTTTACTATCCAAATTGCTAGAAAACAGGGAACCAGCGATTACGTAGCTGGGAACTGGGTATTGAAGGATGGGGCTGGAATCACATTATCAACCATTTCAGTTGAAGATTACGATACTTCTGTAACGTTCCTCTTTGGCACCAATACCTTCAGTGTTGGTCCTGGCGAGACTAAGAAATTGTATGTTTACGGCGATACGCATGAATACACCACCCAATATGATTATATTCAATTGTGGTTGAGTGATGCTCTTGACGCCAACTGCAGTTACTCAGTTAATGCTGGAACAACACTACCTTACGGTACAAAGATTTTCAGAGGCAATATTTACGGAGGTACATTCAACAGACCGTAATTGTGAAATGAATCCGGCGTCCTGACTTTGTGGCAGGATAGAGCTGGAAAACAAAGAGCCCCGAAAGGGGTTTTTTGTTTACTTCTCTTTAATATATTATGATAAAATACGAGTATGGAAATAGAAAAATTAATTAAATCAAACATCAGGGAAATACCGGATTGGCCAGAGAGGGGAGTGAGTTTTAAAGATATTACTCCTTTACTCCAAAATAAGGATATTTTCGGCAAGTTAATTGACGAGCTGGCGAAACCTTATATTGGTAAGAAAATAGATAAAGTTGTTGGCATTGATGCCCGCGGCTTTACTTTAGCCTCTGCTTTAGCATATAAATTAAAAACAGGGTTAGCCATAGTTAGAAAAAAGGGAAAGTTGCCGTTTAAGACAATTTCGAAAAAGTATTCACTTGAATACGCGAGTAATATCCTTGAAATGCATAAAGATTCTATTTTACCAGGAGAAAAGATTGTTATTATTGATGATGTTTTAGCCACCGGCGGCACAATGAAAGCTACAATAGATTTGGTAAAAGAGCTTAAGGGAAAAATTGTTGGGATAGATTTTTTGATTGAATTAAATTATTTAAACGGGAGAAAAAAACTTAAAGGATATAAAATAAGGTCTTTAGTAAAATATATTTCCGGATCAAAAATAAAAAAAGTAAAAAAATTAGCAGAAATTGGAATTATTGGCGGTTCTGGATTTTATGAATTTTTTGGTAAAAGGGCAAAAGAAATTGAAGTGGAAACAAAATTCGGAAAACCAAGCGGCAAAATTACAATAGGAAGTTTATTCAGCAAAAAGGTTGCTTTTTTGCCAAGGCATGGGAGAAATCATCAGATCCCTCCTCATAGGATTCCCTACAGAGCGAATATAGCGGCGTTAAAAGAAATTGGAGTCAAAGTTATAATAGCCCCAACGGCGGTTGGTTCGTTAAGAGCAAACATTAAACCCGGTGATTTTGTAATTTGCGATCAATTTGTTGATAGAACAAAACTTAGAGAAGATACTTTTTTTGATGGTCCGAAAGTAGCCCATATTGAAGCTACCTATCCTTATTGTAAAGAGTTAAGAAAAATCGCTGTTGCTCAAGCGAAAAAATTAAAATTTCCGATACACTCTAGGGGAACGGTAGTCGTGGTTGAGGGCCCAAAATTTTCAACATTGGCAGAAAGTTCATGGTTTTCTAAGATGGGGTGGGATGTGGTTAATATGACCCAATACCCAGAGGTCATTTTGGCTTTAGAACTTGGTATTTGTTATTTAAATATTTCTTTGGTTACTGATTACGATTCTGGAATTTACGCTAAATCAAAAATAGAACCCGTTTCAATTGAACAGGTTCTACAAAATTTCTCTAAAAATACGGATAAATTAAAAAATTTGATAGAAGAGATTATTAAAAATATTCCCAAGACCCAACGGGTACCCCGAAAATGCGATTGCCAGAAAAAATCAGAAAGAGCAGGAATATAGGGAACTAATACAGTGTTTTTAAAAACTCTTCTACACTTGCTTTTGATTCCGGCGATAATTCTATAACTTTTTGGGCTTCTTTCCTTGCTTTTTCATATTCGCCTAAATCCCTATAAACACGAGCTAGATTAAAATGATAATTGGCTTCTTTGGGATTTTTTGCAATTAATTGCAAATAAAGATATTCTGTGGTTAAAAGTTCTTCTTTGGCTTTTTCAGTTTCTCCTGTTTGCGTATAAATATAAGCTAAAGAAGTATGAAGACTGGGGCTGTTAACATCTAAACTGAGCAAACTTTTTAGAAATTTTTCTATTTCCACCTTGTTTTCCGGCTGTAATTTGAAAACCTCGACGGCTTCTTTTCCCGCATTTTTGTATTGGCCGAGCTCCTTATACACATAAGCCAAAGAAGCGCGATACTGGGAGTTATTCGGCTCATAAATATATATTAATTTATAGTAAATATCGGCTAAGGTCCGATAGTATTCACGATTTATATTTTCTGGATTTTTGCTGAGGATTATATAAACATTAAGCAGCTGAGAGAGAGGGTTTTGGGATTCTGTTTCAAATCCATTTTGTTTTGCTTTTTTTATGTTTTCTTCGTATTCTGTGAATTCCACTAAGGCGAGATTGGAAAGTGCCTTTTGCCAGTAACAGCCGCCAAATTTATCGTTAATATTTATACACTGCTCTGATTTTTCTTTTGCTTCATCATATTTTCCCCACACCAAATAGGTATATGACCATCCTAAAAATATTTCTTGGCGTTTAGGGCTTAACTCAGCAGCTTTTTTGAAGCAGGAGTCTGCTTTTAATAAAAGCGCTTCTTTTTCATCAGTTTTTATATCTGGGTTGTTTATAGCAGAGAGAATAAGATAATTTCCTAGTAATAGCCAGGTTCTAATATATGTCGGTCTTAATTTAGCAGCTTTCTCCAAAACTTGGATTGATTTTTGGACAAACTCGTTTTGTTGTTCCGGCTTTGCAATCTGACATTCTTTGAGAACATCTGAATATTCTAACATTACATACTCATCAATAATACTATGAGAGGGTAAAACTTTCTCCATTTTGTTGATTGCTTTTTGGCAGTTTCCATTTGTTGAATAATGTTCAGCCCAGTTTAGCTCTTTATTAACAAACAGGGGCTTTAAATTGCCAAACCATATAAATAACAGAAGAAAAATAAATAAAAGAAAGATTATAATTTTTCTCCATTTATGTAACAAAAAAGACAACAAAGAAACGTTATTTGTATTATCCCCTTGATTTAATGAGGGTACTTCTTGTGAAGATGAAATTAAATGCAGGCAGTATCCTGTTAAAAGGAAAAACAAAAGATAAGTATCAAAACCGTCAAAACTAAAAAACATAGCAGCTAAATAGGCAATAAAAGTTGCTTGTATTCCGTGAATAGTTATGGACCGTTGATTTAGACTGGTTTCTTCTGGCTTGCGCGGATTTTTTAATTTTTGGAGTTGCCAGAACAAAACCCCAATTAACAGGAGATAAACAATTAAGAACGGGATACCACCGGTGGTCGCGTATTCTATCAAAAAGTTATGAGCTCTATCCCACCATAAGGTCGCTATTTGGGGTAGGGTAGGGTCATAGTATTTGTCATAACCAATTGAAAAATTTTCAGGCCCCCAACCTAAAATTGGCTTTTCTTTTATTGCTTGGAGTCCCACCCTCCACGCAGAAAAACGGGTTTCGGTTAAATCAATAAAAGCCTGTTTAAGCGATGATCTGGCGGCAACGTAAGAAAATATCTTATTTGATGTTGTGTTGTTCTTTACAAAACCAGGGGGTTCAGGGAAAACATTTAAATAATATATAACGAGCACCGCTAAGATTAAAAGACAGCTGGTAATGATTTTTAACCGGGCCATTTTCTTTGGATAGAAGAAGAAAAAGAAGAAAAGACCGATAATTATCGCCAAATAAACCGCTCGGGCGCCACTTATAAAAATACCGAAAATAAATAATAAAATAGACAGAAAATAAAATATTTTTCTTGGTATAGATTTTTCTTTTAATCCAAGAGATAAAGCCAGAAAAAATAAAAAAGAGAGATATGGCGCAAATAAACCAGAACTGCCCATAGTTGACGCTACACCCACCTCAAGAGAAACAATAAAATCAGGAAACATTTTAAAATACTGGCAAATACCGAAAACAACCACTAATATACCGACGAAAATAGAAAAGTCCCAGATTTTTTTCCAATCCCGGTCTTTTATAATTGAAAAAGCCAAAAGGGCAAAAATTATATAGAATGCAAAAATTAAAAAACCTCCGGCTCGCCAGGGACTTCCCCAGAAGCTGAAACTAATATCTTGCGAAAAGATAGTTGAGAGCAAAAATAAAGAAAAAAGAAGCGCCAAAAGCCCTAGGATTGATTTAACTGCTTTCGACTCCAATCTTTTTAAAAGAGAAATATTTTTACAATAGGCAATTTGGTAAACAAAAAAGAAAATTAAGATTGAAAGAATAATCCTGAATACAATGGTTTTTCCCCAAGGAGCGGGATGAAGCAATGGGGGAGCAGCCCAAAATGGAAGAGATGCAATAAAAAAAAACCCAATTAGATAAACCCAATAAATTTTGCTTTTAGAATTATTGATTTCCATCATATTTTATGATACAAAGATTTATTAGAAAAGACAAATAAAATGGATATAATTATTGTTTGTCATACAGAATTTGGCTTCGTGGATGAAAAAAAAGTAATTTTTGAGAAAAAAGCCTTTCAAGGTGTGGAAGACGGAGTGGTTAATTTAGTTAAACTGGCAAAGAAATACGGAGCAAAAATAACTTTTGTCGTTTGCCCAGAAGTTGTTGGTTTTTTTCCCCTAAAAATACAGGCCATTTCCTTATTTTCTGATAATAACAATGCCTGTTTTCAATTTATATGCCATAGCCGAAGCCAAAAGAAAACCTCTGGCGTCTATACCAACAACTTTGTCAATTTTCTGGTTTAAATATGGTTTTACTAATTCGTCAATCGTTTTGGAAAAAACTTCTTTATCTTCAAGCAGGGGAGTTATATCCTTAAAATTTACCCCGATTTTCGGCCAATCAACAATCTCTCTAATTCTTGATTTTACTAATTTTTCTATGCTCATATGTGTTTATTTTTTTCCGGTATACCTATCCCAATAATCTCCGGGCAAAGAGCCTATTAAATCCATCGCCTTATTATGAAAATTTTTTGAGTCTAATTTTTCAGCAAGTAAAGCTTCTTTATATGCTCTCTCATATTCACCCAATTCCTTACAAACACCAGCTAAATTAAGATGATAACCAGCGTCTTTTGGATATTTTGTAACTGCTTGCAAATAAAGCGATTTGACTATTAAATACTCCTGTCTGGCTTTTTCGGTTTCTCCAATTTGCGTATAGATATAAGCTAGGGAAAAGTGAAGAGTTGGGTCGTTAGGGTTTAAACCAAGTAGTTGCTCAAGAAATTTTAGGACCTCTTTATTCTCTGGTTGTAATTCAAAAACCTTTAATGCTTCTGACCCAGCTCTTGCATAATCGCCGATTTCTCGGGATAAGAAAGCCATTACTGCATGATAATTGGCGTTTTCCGGATAAAGAACAGTAAGCATATGATAAGCATCAGCAGCGTCTTTATAGTTTTTTTGGCTTATATATGCGACGCCAAGCTGAATATATGATGGACTGCCACCCTTTTCAAGGGACTCTTGAATGTGTTTTTTGCCGTTTTCTTGGTCTCCTAAAAATATTTCAGCTATTCCCAAATACCAATAACATTGTCCATAACTCGAATCGATGTCAATACAATCGTAAGCTATTTTTTTCATTGCCTGGTAATCTCCAGCCACAATATAACTCTTTTCTATTTCTATAAAAATTTCTTGGCGTTTAGGGCTTAATTCTAATGCTTTTTCAAGGTAACTTCTTGCTTCCAGCAATAATTTATTTCTGTTTTCTATATTTTCTTCTTTAGCTGCCAGAACATTGGTAAAACTGCCAAGAAATATCCAGGTTCTTGTAAATTTAGGTTGAATTTTAGAACTGATTTTCAACACCTCTGAGGCTTTTTTTGAATAATCAACCTCTTTTTCCGGCTTAGAGGATGCACATCTTTTTATAAAATCAGTATATCTTAAGCCAGCGTAAGATTCTAAAATTCCTCTACCCTGCCAAATGTTGTCTACTATATTCAAGGCTTTTTGGCATTTTTTTGCGTCAACCAGGTTTTTAACATAACTGATTTTTTCATTAAGATACAAGGGTTTTATATTCCAGAACCAAATAAAACAGATTAAAAGGAACAGAAGGGGGATATAAATAAATTTGTTTTTAAGAATGTTTGTTTTTGTCGGGTAAATAATTTTTTTCTCAGAATGTTCTGATATCAAATAAAAAGAGTATCCGATAAAAAAGAAAGAAATTAAATAAGTTGAAAAATTATCAAAGTTAAAGAAAAGCACGACTAAATAACCGATAAACATAGCTTGTATTCCGTGAGCCAAATAAGTATTTTCATTGTCTCCGCTTTTTCTTTTAAATATTTGCAGTTGCCATAAAAGAAAAATCCAGAATAAAGAATAAAGAATTATTGATACTATACCGGAAGTGGCGGCGATTTCTAAAAATACATTATGCGGCCTGTCCCACCACATATTTTTAATTTCGGAATTAGTGGGATCGTAATATTTTTCAAAACCAATATACGAATTTTCCGGCCCCCAGCCAAAGATGGGTTTTTCTTCAATGGTTTTTAAAGTTATTTTCCAGGCTGAAAAACGGGTTCCTATCAGGTCTGTCGCTACTTTTTTTATAGATAATCTATTTACGGCTATTTTTAATAAGTTGTTTTTTTCTGCGACTTGAGGAAAAAGATTAAAAAAGATAACAACAATTATAGCAAGTAATACAAGAGAAGCGGCAATTGTTTTAAGAGTTTTAAATTTTCTAGGATAGAAAAAAAAGAAATAAAAAAATCCGATTAAAAGTCCAAGATAAGTTGCGCGAGAATTCGTAATTAAAATAGTAAAAATAAAAAGAAGTGTAAACCCAGCATAAAGTATCTTTTTATTTTTGAGTTTTTCTTGAATTAAAAACGTAAAAGATAAAAAAACCAAAAAAAGCATATAAATCGCTAAAAAAGTAGAATTGCCTAAAAAAGATGGGGTTGCCCCTCCTTCAAAAGAGATAAAAATGTTTTTTAAAATATTAAAATATTGGACAATAGCTAATAGGGAAGCCAGGACTCCTGCAATAAACAATAGATTAAACAACTTTTTCCAACTATTTCCGTTGATAAAAAGAGCCAAGAAAACAGTGAAAATAAAAAAGAACAATAAATTTAAAGTACCACCAGCCCTAACTGGTGAGCCAAAAATACTGAATCTGATATCTTCCGAGAATATTGTGGCTAAAACTAAAGTGATAAAAAAAGCCGTAAGAGTTAAAAGAGGCAAATAAGTGCGAATTTTCCATTTTGGGATGGAAAAGGATAAATCTTTTTTATAGCAAAACTTAAAAAATAAAATGGAGATTAAGATTGTTAATATAGTTCTAAATAGAATTGCTCGGCTCCAATCAGCGGGTTGAAAAGTCGGAGGAAGAACAATTATTGGTAAAAACAAAATAAGACAAATTCCCCAGAAAAATAGGGGATAAGTTTTGTTTTGAGGAATGGTTTGGTTATTGTTTTCCACGATAATTTATGATACAAAGATTTATTAGAAAAGACAAATACAATGGATATAATTATTGTTTGTCACACGGAGTTCGGCTTCGTGGATAATAAAAAAATAATTTTTGATAAAAAAGCCTTTCAGGGCGTAGAAGACGGAGTG
>JAHIOM010000040.1 GCA_018895235.1 Patescibacteria group bacterium
CTTTAATCTTGAGATATTTTCATCATCTCCATTCGCCACCAAAACTCCGTCTTTTGGCAGGTGCCCAATATATTCTTTAAAAGTTTTCAAAATATGATTCAGGTTTTTATAATAATCTAAGTGTTCTCTTTCGATATTGGTTAAAACAATAATCTTTGGCCAATAATTTAAAAATGAAGCGTTCCATTCGTCGGCTTCAATAAGCAGATACTTACTTTTCCCTGCCCGAAAATTACTATTACCAAATTCTTTTAGTTTAGTGCCAACAATTACCGTTGGATCCAGGCCCGCCTCGACCAAAACCAAAGATATCATTGAAGTTGTTGTGCTTTTGCCGTGAGCACCGGAAACCGCAATTGTAAAATATTGTTTTGTTAGATCGCCCAATGCCTCGGGGTATGATTTAGCGGTTAATTTGTATTTTTTAGCTTGGAGCAATTCTGGATTTGTCGATTCAACTGCCGGGCTAAAAATTACCAGATTAGCATTATGCGGCACATTTTTGGCACTGTGCTTTCCAATCTTAATCTTTGCGCCTTTTTTCTTTAAAAAATCAGTGATTTCCGAAGAAACCAAATCTGAGCCAGAAACTTCTGCTTTTTGCGATAAATAATACTGAGATAAAGCTGAAACCCCTATTCCACCGATACCAATAAAATGTATTTTCATAATTACGGAGTAATTTCTATATTATTTTTCAGATTTCAAATTATAAGTTTCAAGAATACTATATTCGGGGCCGGGTTTCTTTAAAACGCTTTCCATTAGTTCAATTGATTTAACCTCAAAAGAGAAGTCTATGTTCTCCCCCACCTCCGGCCTTTCGTCCGGTTCAATTCTTCGCCATTCCCACTCTTTAATTCTAGCCAAAGTGATGTGAGGAATGATTTCTCTGTTTTCCGGTTTAAAAGAAACTTTTAACAAATCCGACAATCCCCTTTTCAAGTTGTCGCACAATGAACTAAACCCCTCTGATTTTTCCCCAATCGCCCAAACCATTCGCGGCGGCATTATTTTTGGTGGACCGTAAGAAATCTTATTTAAACTAACAAAAAATGTTTTATGTCGCACAATAAGATTGCCGAGAATCTGCCGAATTTCTGAAATCCCCTTCTCATCAATGCTGCCGATAAAAACCAGGGTAATATGTAAATTTTCTGGTTTTGTCCACCTGGCAGGTAAATCGGGCCATTTATTTTGGTAGGCGGTGAGATTTTTTTTTATATCGTTCGGTAAGTTAATTGCAATAAAAATTCGATGTTTCATACATAGGTTATTTTATCAAAGAAATTTAACCAAAACAATGATTGACATATCGGATTTAATGTAGTAAAAAAAATAAGGCACCTTGAAAACAAACCAACACATCTAGGAGAAAGACTATGTCACCACTAATAACACCAGAAGTTAACACTTTGATTATGGTTCTACCACGAGGAAAACCGCCCAACCCGCCTGCAGCATGCTGGGGATTGGTTCTGGAAAAATCTGAAAGTGGTATGACCTACAAGGTTCGGATAGGAAAAGACCCTTACGATATAACCTATGTTATGCCAGATCAAATAATCCCTTTTTTGCATACTGATGGTTCATTTAACGACCCTCAAAGGGTTTTTAGCAAGAATGAAGAGAAAATAGTGCTGCACCTTATGCTGAATTTTCTCAGGCAGCAAGGCGTTGTTTCAGACGCAAGAACCGCGCCGGCTGAACTTCCCGAACCAATTTCTGTTGTACCCATTCAAGAAAATACTTTGGTTATTATTCTCCCAAAAGAAAAAAATCCTCCAGAGGCCTGTTGGGGATTAGTATGCCAGAGATTGACTGGCGGAAATTACGAAGTACAAATTGGCCGTTTCCGTTACCTTAGTATTTCCCGGATTGTGGTCCAACCCGATCAATTGATCCCCGTTTATTTAACCGATGGTTCATTTAAGAGTCCTCGCCACGCTGTCCGGTCTTTGCGCTCCCAATTGTTTCTTCATTTGCTTTTGGTGTTCTATAGCGCCGAGGGTTCGAATTTTCTCCGCCAGATTTCTCAACCTCTGTCCAAAAGTGACTTTGTTCTTATTTCCCGAAAATCAAAATCACCTCCTTTGCCTTCTAAAAAGCCCGAATAAGAATTTGGGCTTTTTCTTTAGTTTAAAAGTGATAAAATTAGTATAGTGAAAATATAATGAAAGAAGCATATCTCTATAAAAAACTAAAAAACGAAACATCTCAGTGCCAAACTTGCGCTCATTATTGCGTTCTTAAAAATGGCGAGATTGGACTTTGCGGTGTAAGAAAAAATAATAACGGCAAAATATATTCTTTGGTTTATGGAAGGGCCTGCGCCGTAAATATTGACCCAATTGAAAAGAAACCCTTCTTCCATTTTTTATCAGGCACTAAATCGCTTTCAATCGCTACGGTTGGTTGTAATTTCTCTTGCAAAAATTGCCAGAATTGGAACATATCTCAAGGACCAAAATTAACTGGAAAAATTGAAGGAGAAAACGTATCACCAGAAGAAATTGTAGAAAAAGCAAAACAATATAAAGTACCGAGTATTTCTTATACTTATACAGATCCGGCTGTTTTTTTGGAATACGCTTTAGACACAATGAAATTGGCAAAAAAAGCAAAGCTAAAAAACACTTGGGTAACAAATGGATTTTTATCAAAGGAAACATTGAATTTAATTTCTTCTTATTTGGACGCTACCAATGTGGATTTGAAAGGATTTACTGAGAATTTTTATAAAAAATATTGTGCCGGAAGACTACAGCCGGTTCTGGACACCTTGAAAAGAATGAAAAAGGCAAAAATTTGGATTGAGATAACAACGTTAGTTATCCCGACTTTAAACGATGACGAAAAAACATTTAAAAATATTGCTAACTTTATAAAAAAAGAATTGGGACCGGAAACTCCTTGGCATATAACCCAGTTTTGCGGAGCAATTTCTTGGAAACTCCAGAATTTGCCGAATACGTCGGTTGAAACGCTCAAAAAGGCTTATGAAATCGGCAAAAAGGTCGGCTTAAAATATGTTTATACCGGAAATATTGCGGGCATGGAAAGTGAAGACACTTATTGCCCAAAATGTAAAACAAAAATGATTGAAAGGTTGGGCTATCTAATTACTAGGTATGATAGAAATGGTAAGTGCAGCAAATGCGGAGAATCTTTAAATATTATTGAATAATTTTATGTTAAAATTTGCTGCAATTTGTCCCCATCCTCCCGTTATCATTCCAACAATCGGCAGACCATCAGATCTTAAAAAGACTGCAGAAACCATTAAATCTATGGAGAAAATAGCCAATATTTTTGCGAAAAAAAATATTGAAACGATAATATTAATTTCTCCTCACGGACCAATAGAATACCAGCAGATAACACTTAATATGTCCCCCACTCTTTTGGGAAATTTTAAACAGTTCGGCGATTATGAAACTTATCTTAAATTTGAAAATGATTTAGAGATTACAGATTTATTGCGTCAGCAATGCAAACTTAAGAGCATTCCCACCAAACTAACCGAGAAACTGAATTTGGACCACGGCTCTTTGGTGCCTCTCTATTATTTAATTAAAAATTATACTCCCAAAAATGGAAAAAGGTTAAAAGTTGTGCCGATTGGTTATTCTTACTATGATCCAAGAATTAATTTTGACTTCGGTAAAATAATTTTTGATGTTTGCGGCTCGCAAGAAAAAAATATTGCTGTGGTTTCTAGCGGCGATCTATCTCACCGTTTAACTTTTGATGCGCCAGCCAGTTATAGTCCTGAAGGAGCAGAGTTTGACAAACAATTAATCCAATCGTTAGAAGATAATAATATTGAAAGTGTTTTAAAAATAGACGCTGACTTAATAAAAGAAGCTGGCGAATGCGGATATCTGTCTATTGTTATGTTACTGGGGGTAATTAATACTTATAACGAAACTAAAATCCTGAAAAAAGCTAAATTCAAGGCTTTATCCTATGAGGGCCCTTTTGGCGTAGGATATTTGGTGGGATATTTTAAGATTTAAAGTTTCTCCATTTTATATATCGCATAATGGAAGGATATTGACAATCGTTTTCATAAAATATACTCTAAAAATAGAGGAAGATATAGTGTCTTCCCATATCCTTGAACCTTTCCAACTGAATAGGGAGAAAAAAAGATGGAAACGACAAGAATTATAATTTTATTGATTGGTTTACTGACATGGAATGGAATTTTATTATCTCAACCCGTTGAACTGCCAAGCCCAAGCGATAAAATTCCTCTTCCAAAAATTGAAATTGAAAACAAACAACCCGTTTGGTCACCCGACGGTAGAGAAATCGCCTATCTTTCAAACAAGGATTGTGAAGATAAGCACCAACTTAACCTTTATTTAATAAATCCTAACAACAGTAGGTTGCGGAAATTCCCCTTGGTTAGCGGCTCACAAGGAATACAGTATAACCGTTGCAGTTTTTCTTGGTCACCTGATGGAAAGAAAATTGCCTTCGTTTTTGGTGACATTAAGCCGTTTTTGGCTGGGTCTACAACAAATATTTATATAGCAAATTCTGATGGAACTAACCGACGCAATCTGACTAAACAAAACAGGTGGGAATCCTATAAATTTGTTTCCTGGTCGCCAGACGGAACAAAGATATGTTATCTGCACGAAAACCATTATGGACCCGACATAATCAAAATAATAGATGCGAATGGCAAATTTGTATACAAACTAACGGAGGGCGCTACGCATCCTATTTGGGCTCCTGACAGCAAAAGAATCGCTTTTATAAAACAGAAAGCAATTATTATAATGGATATTGATGGAAAAAACGAACAAACCATTAAAATACCAACCAGCACATTCCGAATATATTGGCCACTTCAAGAACAAGGTATTTTTGTTGAAAAACATTACAATGTTGATGTAATAAAGATAAAAAGCCCGTCAGAGTGGACACGAGTCGTTAATGCCACGCCATCAAAAGATGTCTGGCGGTCAGACGACCCCTGTCCCCCAACAGCGGAAATAAACTCTACTCTGTCGCCTAACGGGAAAGAAGTTGTTTTTAATCAGGAGGGAGATATTTGGAAAACAACAATAATGCCCCATCAGGAGGGTTCTCTTTTTGCCAATCAGCCGTTTAACCTTACCGAAACCGAAAAAATAAAAGAAGAAGCTCCCTATTGGTCACCTGACGGCAAAAGAATTGTTTATGTTCGCGATAAAGAGATTTGGGTGATGGATTCTGATGGAAAAAACCAAAAACAACTGACCTTTGAAAGAACGAAAGCAATTGAAGAAGCAATTAAGAAACGACAAGAAGAAATCAAAACCCGAGAGAAAATTATCAAAGAGGCGCTTGAAAAAAAGGATTAAATAAACTAAAGGGCTGAAAATAATCGCGTTGCGAAAATTTTCAGCCTTTTTTTGTTATTTTATAATTCCGATATTGTCGCATAATGGAAAGATATTGACAATCGTTTTCATAAAATATACTCTAAAAATAGAGGAAGATATAGTGTCTTCCCATATCCTTGAACCTTTCCAATTGAATAAGGAGAGAAAAGATGGAAAAGATAATGTGCCCAAATCCTCAATGTGGTAAGGTTTTTATGACTCGGGAAGAAATAGTTGGAAAAAGAATAAAATGTCCGTATTGCCAGAATGTTTTTCTGGCCAAAAAAGAAGGAGAAAACCCATTAATGCCTAACCAAACATTCTCGGCCCCAACAGCAATTTCTGTATTTAAAAAAGAAAATCTGGGCATAATTGTCCGTTATGCTATTTTTATTTTTGCCTGCGTTATTGCTCAATTTTTTATCCAATTCCTTCCAGGAACAGATATTATAATCTGGAAAACCACTTTAGGCAATTGGATAAATATCGGACTTTCAGTGGTTATCTTTCTGGTACTTATTTGTTTATTAATTCCTCTCAAACAAACAGCCACCTATTATCTTGGACTGGTTTTCCGAAAAGGTAAATTGTTTTCCCAAAAACCAGAACTACAAATCGCTGTTTCTTCTGTTAGTATGAATTTAATTCTTCTTGTTTTTATTGCCGTAATTTATTGGTCAATTTTACCTTCGATTTTAAGCTCACTTAGAATATTATTCGGATTCAATCCTACCTTATTTAAGTTTATTAAACTTGGTGTGACTATTGTGGGAATCATTTTTTTGATTAAAATTATTCTTTCTCTGCGTCCTTTATTTAGGGATTGGAGCGAATCAATCACCAACAGGGCAACAACACTGACAGAAAAAATGGCTTCAACCTCCTGCCCTTCTTGTGGAACAAAAAACAATCTTGAAGCCAAGTTTTGTTCTTCTTGCGGCAAACCAATCTAAACAAAAAGACCCTTTATTTTTTTTCACTTCTTTTCATAGTTTTTATTGTGGTAGAGAACAGTTCTCTGCCATTTTTCTTTTATTGTCGCACAATGGGGCTAAGGAAAACTTTTCTTGACGATATCTTTTATAAAGCATACACTAAAAACAAAGAAGGCATTGTGTCTTCTCGCCGCATTCCTGTACTTTGTCAATTAAATAAGGAGAAAGAAAATGAAAAAGACAGGATTTATGGTTTTATTGGTTGGCTTGACGATGCTGAATAATGATATTCCCCTATTTGGAGCAGAAGATAGTTTACCTAAATTCGTTTCTTTTGCTCAAAAAAAAATGCCGCTTGGGCTTGGGGAAGAAAATCATAATTCTCCTATTTGGTTGGGAGATGGAAAAACAATTGCTTTTGGAATTAGGTGGTTAAGTAAGTCGAGTGGTACCGAAGATGCTATTTATTTAATAAATGTCGATGGTACCAATTTACGGGAATTCCTAATTGGTGCTCATACACATTATTGGTCCAATGATGGTAAAAAACTTGTTTTTGAAGGACTCCATCTTAGTGCTTCAATAATAAATATTGACGGCACAAATTTGTGTGAATTAAAGGACCTTATGACAGATAAAGGCGTTTTAAAGCCAAGCCCAAGGGTCGGCTTTCGGGGTGATTTCCGTTTCTCGCCCGACGGAAATAAACTCGCAACAGTAATTAATGTTTCTGTAGATAAAAAACAAGCATCGCATCAAGGTGCTTATATTGGACAAATGGAAGACGTTATCGAAAGACAAATTTGGATATTTGATTTAACTAGTAAATCTGCCGGCAAATTAATAGCAGGCTTCAACCCCGTTTGGTCACCCGACGGCAAAAGAATTGCTTTTCGAGCAGAAAATAATGTTGCAAATCAACCAAAACCAAAATGGGAAGAATATGATAAAAGCGAACTTTGTCTTATTGATACTGATGGTAAAAACCTGCGTAATTTCGGTGCCGCCACTGACGGAGGCCAAAGAATTGCCTGGTCGCCTGACGGAAAAATGATTTATTACGAAACCAAAGGAAATATTTGGCCCAATATATGGGTGATAAACCTACTTAACAAAGAAAAGAGGTGTCTAACCAGTATCAACAAACAACCTGAGTACGATAACCAAGGCGGAGAAGGTTTTATTTTGTCTCCAAATGGAAAAGAAATTGTTTTTGCCCGAGAAGGTGATATTTGGAAACTAAATTTAACATCTATTGAAAATGGGCTTCCTCGTAAAACTCAACTTACTAATTCGCCGGATTTGCAATGGACGAATCCCGGTTGTTGGTCTCCTGATGGCAGAAAGATTGTTTTTCCTCGGAGGTGTGAAATTCGGATAATGAATTCCGATGGTTCTGGTCAAAAAAAACTTACTTTTTTAAAAAACGACTAACCTTATTAGAAAACTCGTTTTAAAAGGCTGAAAATAATCGCATTGCGAAAATTTTCAGCCTTTTTTATTTCGCTGTTTTATTATATTATAATAAAGAAATGAATAATTATACTTCTCTGGCAAAATCAGCAGTAGAAAATTATATTGAACACGGAAAAATTATTGCGCCTTTTCAAGATTTACCAAAAGAGTTTTCTGAAAAAGCCGGCGTTTTTGTAACAATTAAAAAAGAGGGCCAACTTCGAGGTTGTATCGGGACATATTTACCAACAAAAGAAAATATTGCCGAAGAGATAATCCATAACGCTATTGCCGCGGCAATTGAAGATTACAGATTTACTCCAATCCAAAAAGAAGAACTGCCGAACCTCTCCTATGTAGTATATATTCTAAATGAGCCAGAATTCGTAAAAGACACCAAAAAATTAAATCCTAAGAAATACGGTATAATAGTAAAAACAGAAGATTCTAAAAGGGCCGGATTATTGCTGCCCGATTTGGAGAATATTGACACAATAGAACAACAGATTTCTATTGCCTGTCAAAAAGGAGAAATTGACCTTAAAAAAGAAAATATTCTAATCTACAGATTTACTGTTAAAAAATATGAATAATAATAATATTGCTAAAATTTTTAATGAAATTGCTGAACTCCTGGAAATTAAAGGAACGGCTTTTAAACCGGCTGCTTATAAAAAGGTAGCAGGTATTTTGGAAAGCCTGGAAAAAGATATTGGGGAGGTTTATAAAGAAAAAGGAATCAAAGGTATAAAATCAGTCAAGGGTATCGGAGAAAGCACTGCCAAAAAGATTGAAGAATATTTAAAAAAACAAAAAATAAAATATTTTGAGGAATTAAAAGAAGAAACTGCTATCCAACAATTAGTTACTTATTATTTTGAAACTAAGGGCCTATCCTTGAAAGAACTGAAAGAAAGTGCTAAAAAAAGAAAGATTATATACTCCCGCTTTACCAAACCGGCAAAACAACTTCTAGAACTGGCGGGCTCAATCGAAAAAGCCAAAGAGGCAATGAAAAAAGTGGCTGAATGGGCAAAATCCAGAAATTTGGACTATACTATTGAAACCGTCTTTAAAAAGTGGCTGGAGTTAGATAAATTAAAACCGAAAGAAGTCGTTAAAAAGCCGTTCTATAAAGATAACCCGATGATCTGGTCAGAAACAAAAAGAAAATGGTATGTTATTGACAAATATGGTGACTGGCTGGAATTTGCTGGAAAAGAATCGGAGATAGAGTGGAAAACAATTAAATGAACTTATTATGCTTACACATACAGATTTAAGGCCTGGCACAAGATTTATTCTTGATGGCCAGCCATACGAGGTCTTAAAAGCAATGGCAATGAAAATGGCTCAAAGAAGACCCGTGATACAATCAAAAATTAAAAACTTGCTAACCGGCAAGGTTCTTGAACGTAATTTTCAGCAAGGAGATATATTTGAGGAGACAGAATTGATAAAAATCAGTGTAAAATATTTGTACAATAATAAAAGAAACTTCTTTTTCTGTGAGGAAAAAGACCCTTCAAAAAGATTTTCCTTTATTGAAGAACAAATAGGCGTTGGAGCTAAGTTTTTAAAACAAAACGAAGTAATGGACGGCATCGTGTTTAATGATAAAATTATTAATGTTGCAATACCTATAAAAGTACAGCTAAAAGTTAAAGAGGCTCCGCCTGGAGTTAAGGGCGATAGTGCCCAAGGCGGCACAAAATCAGTTGTTTTAGAAAGCGGGGCAGAAATTAACGTGCCTTTATTTATTGAAGAGGGAGATGTTGTTGAAATCAACACAGAATCAGGACTGTATGTTAAAAGGGCGGAAAAGGAATAAAAACAAAACTATTAAAAACTGGCTTGAGTCCTTTTAGCAATCTCCGCCTCTACTTCACCTTTTGGCCGGCCGTATTTTAGTTTTGAAAGCTTCTTAATCGATTCTATAATCTCCGTCTTTCCTTTTTGAGGAAAGATAATTTCTAATTTGAACGGCGAAGAAACCTTGTTATTAATCATCATCTTGATAATCAGGTTGAAATTATCCAAGTTCACCAAATCAAATCTGGAAAATCCCGGTTCAAATTGTTTTTCTAAAAGTTCGGCATCGTCGGCGCTGATTCTAAAAGCGCCGATTGTTCCAACGTTGCCCAATACCGCGTTTTTTATTTCTTGGGTTAATTGCGGTATATACTGATGAGCTAAGATTAGATTCAACTTGTATTTTCTTGCTTCAGAGAGAATAGTAGCAATACTGTCTGTCGTGAAATTCTGAAATTCATCAATATAGAGATAGAAGTCCTTTCTTTTTTCTTCGGAAACCCTTGCTCTTCTCATTGCCGCCATCTGCATTTTTGAAACCAGAATAAGACCAAGCAAAGAACTGTTTACTTCGCCTGTTAACCCTTTTGATAAATTAGCCAGGAATATTTTTCCTTCATCCATTATTTTTCCCAAATCAAAACCGGATTGTGACTGACCAATAATGTTTCTCATCGTTTCATTTTCAATAAAACGTCCAATTTTTGAAACAACATAGCCAAGCATATCAGATCGAGTATTGCCGGTTGTTTGTTTCCACTCTTTCTGCCAAAAATCCCGGACAACATGGTCAGTAATTTTCTTTAGTTTCTCTTCCATAAAAGCAGCATCGGTAAACATTCTTGGGATTTCAACTAAGGTGCCCGGGTTTGATTTATCAGCCATTATCGCCAGCATCGCGTTTCTCATATAATGCTCAAACATGGGACCGATAATTTCAGGCGGGAAAAGTTTGTAAAAAATAGCAATCATTTCCTGGACGGCAAAATCTTTTTGTTCAGGACTTTCATACTCCAACATATTCAAACCAATCGGCCTTTCTTGGTCAAAAGGCTCAAATAACACCACATCTTCTATCCTATCCTTGGGAATGTTCGCTAGGGTGCTCTCGACCAATTCGCCATGAGGATCTATTATTGCCACACCTTGACCATTCTGGATGTCCTGGCGGATCATCTCCTGAAGCAAACTGCTCTTACCTGTACCGGTTTGTCCAATAATGTAAAAATGCCTTCTTCTATCATCGGCTGATGCAAAATAAACCTTTTTTTCCTCGCCGCGGAATAAAACTTTTCCGATCAGATTTAAACCCCCTTCCGGCAAATCTGAAGGAGGCGGAGCTACTGCGCTTTTTATTGATTTAATATAGGGTGTTTCAATAAAATAAGTTGGAAAATGATAAATACTTGTTAATTCTTCAAGATTCAAAGTGTTTTTTTGTCCCTCATTAAAATTTCTAAAGGTAAATTCATAAATAAATTTCTTCATTGCTTTTTTTCTTAATCTCTTCGGCTCCAAACTATTTATGGCTGAAAGAGAAAATTGGCCAAAAGCGCCCTCAAGGTGGTTTAAAATATCTTCTGCTCTGCCGGAGGTTTGGGCCGAAACAACCAACCTAATATTTGTCTCAAAAACCTGTTTTTTTATTTTATTCTGAATCGCTTCAAAGCCAACCTGGTCAATGGTTGGTTCTCTTTTTATTGGTTCTGTTATTTTTTTACTTTTAGAAGAAGCTGCTCCCGCCAATAGTTTAAAAAATAGACCCTGAGAAACTTCTGAAATAGCGGCCCTTACTGATTTACCCTCACGAATTTTTGTAAGAATTTTTTCGCCTGTATCGCGCCAACTCCCCTGATCAATCGGCCGAATAATAACCTGAATACCAACTCCCTCATTGGCAGTTATTTTATTTAAGGTGTTGGTTATCCCGGAAAGCGGGTCTTTTTCTAGGTTTACGTAGGTATTAATTGGAAAAAACGGATTCTTGCTTAGTTTCAAATAAGAAGCTGCTGTCACGCCTCCCGGCTCAAAAATAGTATAATCTTGAGGGACTTTTTCAACCAATGCCCGAGGATATACTCCTTGAATATATTTTTCTAAAGCTGATTCTAAAATTTTAGGAACCGCAACATAAAAAGAAATATCGGTTGAGCCGATTTGAGAAGCTATTTCTAAAGCAATACAGGGAGAAAGGCCTTTTAATTTTTCTGGCAGCCCCGCTTTTTTTAAATAAAGGAAGTTGGTGAAAACCTGCTCCATCTGTCCAATCATCGCCTTTTCTTCTTTTTGAGTTAGGCCTTCTTTTTTGGTCTCATGTTTTGGCATCATCACCAAAAACAACGACATATCCAGTTTATCCAAAAACCCCTTTTTTTCTTTTTTTTCAAAATAAAAAGCAACAGCAACCGCTGCTATTAGTAAAACAAAAATTGCGAGTAGTAAAAATATTATATTCATCAGACAATGGCTTGCTCGAAGAGCAAACATTCAAGGTTCTGCCGAGCGAAGTGAGGCATGGTTCTTATTTACTTTCTAAAAACTTTTTGTAAAACCCGTCTTTAACTAAAATATCGTGAAAAATATCTAAAATATACGGACTATTCATGTCTTTTGCCACTCTGACAGCAAAAGCAACCCCTTTATCTTTGGCAATAACAATTAAATGCTCTAATTTTTCTTGCTCGCCTAAGAATTCAATCTTTTTTGCCTTTTTTGCCGCCTCTTCCTTCAACCCTTCGCTTAATTCCATTGTTTCAATTTCTTGCCTTAATTGTTTGCGAATTACCTCTTCGTCTTCGGGGGAAATTCTTCCTTTTTCTAATTCTTTTTGCTCTTGGATCCCGGCCTCTTTTCTTGCTTTTTCCCAAACATCCTTTCTTCTCATCAAAAGCTCCTCTTTGTTTTCTTTTTTAGGAGAAGTTTCATCCATAACTTATGGCATTAATTTAATATCAAGAAGTGCCTCTTCTAATATTTTTTCTGAATACGCCTTATCATAAATAAACACCCTTACTTTCAGCCCCGTAGAAATCTTCGCCACTTCATAGATTTTTTTACAGGGCGATGGTTCAAAGCTTGGTCTTAATATGCTGCCGCAGAGATTATCTTGGTACTGCGGCAACCAGTTAGCCACCTCTTGGCCAGAGGAAATAAACTCTCTTCCTTCGCTATCAATTATTTCTCCTACATCCCAAATTTTTTGGAGGGTGTTTTCTTTTCCCACGTTTTGAGCGCCTATTATTAATTCGATAAATCTTTCTGTTGTGTATAAATCTTTCTGCCAATCGGGCTGACTGCTGTCTTTACCAGAAAGAATACTCCCCTTGTCGGTTGCTTCTAGAAACATAAACTTTATATCTCCTAAAGTTGTTTCATACATTGGTAATGGTTCTATCGGTCCTTCTGGCACGGGTTGAGGCGGTTTTTCCGCTCTTTTTATGACTATGTAGGCGATTAGTATTGCTACTAAAACTACCACAGCCAGAGCCAAAAGCACTTTTGCAATTTGACCAGATGATTTACTTATATTTTTGAACATAATTTTAAAAATTAGTTAATCTTTACCCCGGTTAAATAGCCTGTTGGGCTAATCCCGCCTAGGCGGGATTATTTAACTGGGTTTATATATTTTAACCTATTAAAACAACGAAAACAAATAATTAAGCGAGGCAATAACTTTTGAAAGTAACTTTCGCAGGCCAGTAAGCGAGGCATTAGTTCCAAAAGTAAATTTCGCAGGCTTAATTGCATGGTTCGCCGAAGGCGAAATTAAGCCGAGAACTTAGGGCGCGTCCCGCCGCTGGGCGGGACGACGCGCGGTACTTTTGGAACTAATGCCGAGCATCATTCATACCTTAAAGCATCAACCGGTTTGAGTTTTGACGCTTGCCGAGCTGGCAAAAAACCAGAGATACAACCCACTAAAAAAGAAAACCCCAAACTAAATATAATTAATTGCGGGGTTATTGATGCCTGCAAATATAAACCACCAGTTGTTTTAACGGCAAACTCTACTGCCTTGGCCAAACCTAATCCTAAAACCATTCCCCCCAAGCCCCCGAATAATCCAAAAAATCCCGACTCTATTAAAAAAATAGTGTTTATGGCGGAATTTTTGGCGCCAATAGCTTTCATAATGCCAATTTCTTTTGTTCTTTCCCGGACAGAAGTGTACATTGTATTCATAATTCCCACCCCGCCGACAACAATAGCTATTGAAGCAAATCCAAAAATAGCTATTTGTATCATTCCCAATATACTGCCCACAATATCCATCACCTTTTCAGAGCTTAAAACGGAAAATGAAGGAGAGTCCAAACCCCTTACTCTTTTTCTGGTTTCTAAAAGGTTTCTTTTAATATTTTCAACGACTTCATCTACTTCATAGCCGTTTTTAACTCTGGCTAAAACAAACTTGGCTCCCCTTTTTTCTCCAGTAATATCTTTAAAAATATCTAAGTCAACGGTAACTGTAGAATCATCTTGCTTATTTCCTAATGATTTTAAAATACCTGAAACTATAAATTTTCGTCCATTAATAACCGCTTCATCTCCAACCATCATGCCCGGAAAAACATCCGTAGGAACGGCTGAACCAACAATAATTTCTTTTTTGCCGATAGCGGGCCAATCCCCTTCTTTCAAGCTCCAACCAAAGTCGTTCTTCAGGATATCCATTCCATCTTTCCAGGAAACGCCGTTTATTAATATTGTTTTAACTCTTCCTTCGTGCCTTATCGCTTCTGCCTTATAATTTAAGGGTACAATTGTTTCCACCCCCTCTGCTTTTTTAATCGCGCCCATATCGTTTTCTGTTAATTCAAGACCCCCTCCCATCATTGTTGCCATATCAGTTATCTCTCCGGGAAAAATCATAATCAGGTCTTTACCCATCATTTTTAATTGCTGCATTATAGCTGTTTTTATCCCTTCGCTTAAAGACATCAAAGAAACAATTAAAAATACCCCGATTACAACACCGAGAATAGTAAGCCAGCTACGCAAGCGCCTAGCCCTTAAACTCTTTATAGCAACTTTAAAATATTCTTTGAGCATAAAAATTTGCTGTACCCCTGCTTACCACAATACTTTTGCTTCTTGGAAATGGTTTTTAATTATTTGTCCATCTCTAATATGAACTATGTTTTCGCTGTAATCGGCGATTGTCGGATCATGAGTTACCACAATAATTGTCTTTTTTTGTTCTTTGTGCAGTTTTGTCAAAGCATCCATAATTATTTTACCGGTTCCGGAATCAAGGTTTCCGGTTGGCTCATCGGCTACTATAATTTCGGGGTCATTGGCTAAAGATCTGGCAATAGCAACTCTTTGCTGTTCACCGCCAGAAAGTTCGTTTGGTTTATGGTGTGATCTTTTTTCCATATCAAAAGAAGCAAGCAGTTTTTTTGCTCTTTCTTGTCTCTCGTTTTCTGGCATTCCTTGAAAAATCATCGGCATCATCACATTTTCAAGCGCAGTCAGATTGGGTAATAAATTGAATTGCTGGAAAACAAAGCCGATTTTCTGACCTCTAATTTTTGCCAGCATGTTTTCAGAAAAATTGGAAACATCTTTTCCGTCTAAATATACTTTCCCTTTTGTTGGAACATCTAAAAGACCAATAAGGTACATTAAAGTTGATTTTCCAGAACCCGACGGACCCATTATTGTTACAAAAGAACCTAGCTTCACTTCCAGGCTTACACCACTTAAAACAGGAAGGTCTATCTTACCTAATTGATAAATCTTCCAAACGTTTTCTAGTTTAATTACTGTTTCTGGCATAATAGCGAGTAGAATACTCGATATATCGGGCGTACCGCCCGTTATAATAATTACTTTATGACAATTTCTTCTCCTTCTGACAAACCGGAAACTACCTCAACCTTATTATCATTACCTTCTAAACCAATCTGTATCTCTCTTTCTTCTGTTATCCCGTCTTTGTAAACCAAAACTGTTATTTTATCGTTTTTCTTTACTGCCCCTTTTGGAATAATCAACACATTTTCTTTGTTGGCGGTTTTAATTACAACGTCAGCGGTCATGCCGGGCTTCATATTATCTTTCAATTCATCAAAAGCGATTGTAATACCATAATATACTACCCCGGCAATTACTTTTTCAGCCGGATCAATAGAAATAACTTTTCCTTTTAATGTTTCTGTCGGGAAAGCAGCAATTATAATATCTACTGGATTATCTTTTTTAATTTTTACAATATCTTCCTCGTAAATATCCACTTCCACCTGCAAGGGGTCTGAAGAAATAAGGGAAAAAGGCATTTCAGTTGCTTGAACGGTTTCGCCTGACTTTTTATCAACCTTGGTAATGGTACCGTCAGTGGGCGCCCTTAGGCTGGCATCTGCAATTTGATGCTGTAGAGAAAGAATGTTGGCTTGAGCCTCTTGCACCTTTGCTGAATAATAATTAATGTCTTCCTGTCTTGGTTTAGCTTTCTTGAGGACGAGATCATCCTCTGCCGTCTGAAGGCCGATCTTATCGGAATTGATGGTTTGCTGCGCATTTGTTGTGTTGGTGAAAGCGGTAAGGACATATGATCTTTGATTATCTAAACTGGTTTTATCGGTTGAGCTAACTTTTGAGTAATAAATTCCTTGTTCGCACATTTCTCTTATAGTTTTTAGGGCATCGGAGGTATTCTTTAAAGAAGCAAGCATTTCAACAATCGTATTATCAATTTTTTCTGGAGTAGAATCAGCTTTCGCCTCATCTAAAAGAGGCTTTACCGCATTAAGATTAGTATTTATTAATGCTTTATTATCTACTACTTTAATACCCTCTTGGTCTGATATACTAAAATAGCTGTATTGGATAGTATCAACAGTGTTATAGGCGTTGTATATTTTTAAATAAGCATCATCTAGCGTGTTTAGGGCGTCGCTATAAGCGTCGTCTAAATCTTGTTGGGCGGAGCTTCTTGCGTTTTCATAAATTTTGATTTCTTCTGGAGTGGAGCCAGCTAATAATTTGTCGTATTGAGATTGAGCTACTGCTAAAGATGCCTGCGCTTGGTTTAATTGGATAAAAAGCTGGATTTTGTCTAAGGAGGCTATTATGGTTCCCTCTCCCACAGCATCGCCAACTTCTACGTTTATCTTCTCGATGCGGCCCGCTGTCTTGAACCCTAGTTTAATTTCTTTGGTCGGCTTTAGCATGCCGGTTTCTGAAACCTCTTGAATTAAAGTTCCCAATATTACTTTTTCTGTTTTGAGGACTCCATTCTCTTTTTTGAAAAATCCATTAGAGAAAAGAATAATAGCAACCAAAACAATTATCCCAGCAATTATCCACTTTTTATTTAGTTTTTTAAAAAAATTTTTAAGCATATTTAAGTTTATTACAAATTTTATTATAACTACGCCATGTAGGTTTTCGCGCCTCTAAACCAGTTGGCAAATTTGCAATCTTGGCTATGAGGCGGCGGCGCATCTTTCATTAACACCGCTACTGCTTCTTTAAATAAATCGCGGACATCATCGGGATTTGTGTCTATTACATGCAGTTCTTTTCTAAAAGGCAATCTATTAATAAAACCATTACTTTTATCTACCACGTAAAAAGCAAGATATCCTTTTCTTGGAGTTTGGAATCCATTTTTTTCCAAAAGATAAGTATAAATATCCATCTGTATTTGGAAACGGTCGTAAACCTTGGCGACCTTACTACCAGTTGATTTATAATCAAGCGGCGCTAATTTGCCATCCGGAAATTCCAACACATCGTCAACTGCGCCAAAAAGCGTTGCCCCTATTTCAGGGTCATAATATCTTATTCCTGAAAAATTACTTCTCCATTGGTTTAATAAATTTTGGTTGGAAAAAAGTTTTGCTGGAATGTTGCTTTCAATAAGCAAGGGATGTAATTCCCCTTTTTCTCGGTAAGTATCAAACTCTTGTTTTAATAGAACATCAACGGCGGAGTTTAGAGCATAAGGATATGGCGGCGGCCTACGTATACCCATTTTCTTCTCTAACCAAAAACAATGCGGACACTCCAGATATAAATTAAGAGAGTTGGGTGATAATTGAATTTTTCCAGAGTTATTTATTGGCATTAATTTATTCTAACAAAATTATTTAATAAAAAAAAGCCCCATTAAGGTCAATAAAAAATCCCCACTTTTTAAGTGAGGACTTGAATTTTTCAAAGTGCTATGTTTCGACTTGCCAATAAATTTTCTGACCAGCCATAAACGGCACGATGCCATCATATTCCTGGGGCACTATCCATTCTTTCTTAACGCAACAAATGCGTTCGCTATTCAAAGGAAGACGGTAGAATTTTGCGCCGAATTCGGAGACAAATGGTTCTAAACGATCCTCAAGATGTCCAAGGTATTCAAACATTTGGCAAAGCAAAGGCAGGGCAACCGGAGCAGTAAATACTCCAGCGCAAACAGAAGCGCACTCTTTGCTTCCTTTGAGATGCGGCGCACTATCGCTACCGAAAAAGAACTTGGGATTTCCGCTTGTGGCCACTTTACGAAGCGCGGCGCGGTCATAAACTGTTTTGGCAATTGGTTTGCAAAAATTGTGCGACTGCATCAACCCTTTGCTGTCTTTGCTATATCCGATTACATCATCCAAAGTTAAAAAAAGATGATGAACTGTAATCGTTGCAGCCACTGTTTCTGGCAATTCTAAAACGCACTTTACCGCGTCTTCGGTGGTGATGTGTTCAAGAACAATGCGGAGTTTCGGAAAATCTCTAGCAATCATTCGAAGAGTATGGAGAAAGGTTTTTTCCTTTTCTAGGCCAGGAACCATTTCTTGTGGCGATTCGCCATGAAGAGACAATACCATATCTAATTCCTGCATTGTTTCAAACACAGGATAAAGGCCACGAAAATCAACAACACCGTTTTCTGAATTTGTTGTAACGCCCTGGGGATAAATCTTTGCAGCGATAGCTCTGGCTTGCTCCGCCTTGTTAATGATTTCTGGAGTTGTTTCCTGTGTAATCTGGATTGTCATTAAGGGCGAGAATTCTGCCAATTGATCTTTGGTCAACACCGAACATATTTCGTTTCTGTAATTATCAACGTGCTCATTAGTAATAATCGGACCGGGCCTGGTATTTGGCATTATTAAGCCCCGAGCAAATTGATTTACAGTATGAGGTAATACTTTTCTCAATAATTCACTTCTTCTGAGATGTAAATGAAAATCGTCTGGTTTTCTTATTTCAATTGTGTCCACGCTAATCTCCTTTCATTTTTCAAGGAACCATTGAATTCTCTAGATTATAAGAATATTAATTATTTGTCAATTAAAAAATAGCCACTTAGGAAGCGGCCATTTTTAATGATAACTACTGAAAGTTTACTTTATAAAACAGACCTCTGGCTTGATTTTAAGTTCACTTCCTAAAACATCTTTAACCTCCTCTAATCCTCCTATTTCATCGATTAATCCCCTGGTTTTGGCGTCTTTAGCAGTCATTATTGAACCGTCAGCCATTTCGCGAACCTTCAAAATATCTAAATTCCTGTTAACGCTAACCATTTCTACGAAAATATCTTTTAAGTCTTGCACAAAGTTCAAAAAAAGCTCTTTTTCTTCTTGGGTAAGCTCTTTATAGGGATTGCCCATATCTTTGAACTCCCCGGAACTTATTTCTTGATAAACTACCCCCTCACTGGTATTCTGTTGGGAATAATCTAGATAAGACATTGTAATGCCAATGCTCCCCACTTCAGAAAATCTACTGGCATATATTTTTTGAGCACCGGTGGCTATCATATAGGCTGCCGAGTCGCCTACCCCCCTGATAACTGCTATTGTCGGCTTTTTTATCTTTTTTAAGGTGTTGGCGATTTCTTCGGCTGCTACAGGAGAGCCGCCAAAAGAATCAATATCTAAAATAATTGCTTTTATCTTTTTATTTTCATCGGCTTCGTTAAGATATCCAACAATTTTATTAGAAGAAGCAAGATATTCCCCCTTACTGTCTATATCGCCGTATGTTACTATATCGCCATGTATGTTGATAACAGCGATATTCTTCCCCTTGCATTCTTTAGATATTTCAGTTTCTTTGCCGAGAAAATAAAGATAATTCTGGGTCCAAAATATTACAACCGTTAAAACAATAATACTAACAAAAATTAACCTTAATAGTTTGGGCGGCTTGTGGCATTTTAATGGCTTTTTGGGAATTAAGGGTTCTAGGGGCAGACTGGGTATAAAAGGGCGCTCTGGCGGGGACGGTGGTTCTACTGGAGGCAATTCTGACGATAACGGAGGTAACTGCGACAGCTTCGATATTCTTGTCTTTTTCGGTCGCCTTGATGATTTTAACGATTTTCTTGGTGCCATATTATCCTATTATATACAATAAACCTTTAGCCGGCAATCAAATATCGCCATTTGCCGAATTGATCTTTGAAAAATTCGTAATTTTTATAATTTAATTTTTTAAGTATTTTCCCAATTTCTTTTTTCTGAATTGAATCAAACTCCATATAAATTCTCCCGTCTTTATTTAAAAAGTCCCTTGCTTTGCCCAAAAACTTCCTGATATAAAATAACCCGTCTTTCCCTCCGAATAAGGCGCCTTTTGGTTCGAATTCTAAAACCGACTTTTGAATTTTATTCTGACGATTTTTAGCAATATATGGCGGGTTCGCCAGAATATAGTTATATTTACTTTTTATTTTATTGAAAATATCGGATTGGATTATTTTATACCGTCCTGATTTAGTTTTATTCAATTTTAAATTAATTTTTATTTGTTCTAGAAACTTTTTATTCTTTTCAGCAAAGTGAACTGTCGCACAATGAACATTTTTAAAAAGCGCTATTCCAATACACCCTGAACCAGAAAAAACATCCAAAATTTTTATTTTTTCGTTTTTTATTTTTAATTTTTCAATAACCTTCTCCGTCCAGTATTCCGTTTCTGGTCGAGGGATTAATGGCTTTTGAGACAAATCAATCTTACAACCGCAAAATTGAGTAAAACCAATCACGTAATCAATCGGCTCGCCTTTTGTTAACCGTTTTAAGTCTTTCTTAAATTCTTTTGTCGATTTCCCCTCATATTTTTCTTTTAACAACCAACTGATTTCTTTTGGATTATTCATGTCCGACAATAACCATTTTTAGTTTCTTTAAATTAACGATGGATAAAGTTCTTTGCCACGATATAAAACTCTTTGCTTCTTTTAAAAACTGCCGGCGGTCTTGCTCTTTTTAAACTTTCGAAGGTTTTTTGAACCTCGCCTATAAAACTATTAACTTCTTCACCCTCAAAAATTTTGCAAACAAAATTACCACCCCTTTTTAAAACCGATTTTGCTATTTCAAAAGATTTAAATGACAACTCTAATGATTTTCCAATATCAAGCGATATTATTCCTGAAGTTCTAGGGGCCAAGTCAGCCACAACAACATCAAACCTGCCTATCCAGTTTTTCAAATCTATCTCGTCTAATTTTAAAACGTCCCTTTTAATAAAAATAATGTTTCCTTGAGCGGGGAATTTTAAGTTTTCCACATCAACACTCAAAACCCTGCCCCCCCCGCCTACCTTTTTTGAGATATACAAAGTCCAGGATCCGGGAGCTGCCCCCAAATCTAAAACAATATCGCCCTTTTTTATAACCCTGTGTTTCTTGTCTATCTCCTTCAATTTATAAATAGACCTGGCAGGATATCCCTCTTCTTTTGATTTGCGAGTATAGAACTCGTCTTTAAGGTTTTTGCGATACATTTTTAAATAGAATAGAAATCCATGGAGTTTGTCCCCATGGTGTTTATGTATACTTTTAAAATTAAAAAGCCCGCAGAGGAGCGGAACTTTTTATTTTGTTTCAATTTTTAATATCTCCACCTCTGTATAGGGTTGTCTGTGACCCTTTTTCCGTTGATATCTTTTCTTGGGTTTATATTTAAAAATAATTACCTTTTTCCCCTTCCCCTGCTTTAAAACTTTTCCAACAACTTCTACGCCTTTTACAAAAGGAGCGCCTATTTCCACCTTTTTGTTTTTCTCTAACAGCAAAACATCGGAGAATGTTATTTCTTCTCCTTCTTTTTTATTTATTTTTTCAATATTTATTTTACTGCCTGGGGAAACTACATATTGCTTCCCGCCGGTTTTAATTACTGCAAACATAATGATTAATTTTCAATTATAAATTTTTAAACCCTGAAAGCGAGGCGTTAGCTCCAAAAGTAACTCTCGCAGGATTTTTGGCATGGTCCCGAAGGGCAAAAATCCGAGAGTGTAGATAGTAAAATCTCGCTGGAGATTTTAACTATCGGTACTTTTGCGGGCTGATGCCGAGCGCTATTCTTCTAATAGTGGTGGCTCCACTTCTTTTATGGTTTTTATCTTGGTTTCATTACCTGTTATTTTTACCACATCTTTATCTATCTTGGCAAGCTCTTTGGTGGCTTTATTGTAAGTACTGACAGTCGTGTCTAGGTGTCCGCCTAATTTCCCCATATATTCGCTATAACCTGCAAGGTGCTTTCCGAGCCGCTCTACTGCTTTAATAATTTCTTTTGCCTGTTCTGAAATCTTTTGGTTTCTTAGCCCCTGAAGCACTGTTTGTAAATAAGCCAAAAAAGATGTCGGCGAAACAATTATCACCTGTTTTTTAGCTGCGTATTGGACCAGATTATTTGTATCTTCTGTAATGGTCCCTATTTTATTCACCAATAAATCATAATATACCGCTTCTGAAGGTATAAACATAAAAGCAAAATCCATTGTATTTTCCTGCGGCTTAACATATTTTGCTGTTTCCTCAATTCTGGTTTTCAAATCGTTTACAAAAGCAGTTTCATATTTTTTCTTTTCAACTGAATCCCTTGCTTCAATGGCACGATTATAGTTTTCCAAACTGAATTTCGAGTCAATTGGAATAATTCTTTTATCAATAAAAACTACTGCGTCCACAATTTTGCCGTCTTTAAAAGAATACTGCATTTGATAAGCGCCTGGCGGCAAAACATTTTTTAACACGGTTTCCAGATAATATTCGCCTAAAACTCCTCTTTGTTTCGGATTTTTAAGAATGTCCTGCAAACTACGAAGTTGATCAGCAAAACCAATCACTTGTTTATTGGTTTCATCTAAACGGGTTAATCTTTCCGTCACATCCTGGATAATTTTAGCGCTCTGACCGAATTGGGACTGCATCATCTTGGTTGATTCGGATAGTTTTTGGTCTAAAACCTGGCTAATATGGTTTAATTGCTGTTGAAGCATTAATAAAGATCCGCCTTGGTTTGTTTTTTTCCTTAAAACAAAAAATATCACCAAAGCAAAAAACAAAATTACTAAAACGAATGCGGCGATAATTATTTCTAATGTTATTTCCATAATTATATAATAGTTTA